>CANJWU010000001.1 GCA_947478655.1 Sphingobacteriales bacterium
AAAATTGCCTATTTTTATTCAATAAATATTTTATCTATATTTGATGTTCTGACTTAGAATAGCAGATATTCTAAAATTGTTTTTACCTATGTTAAAAAAGAAATTAGGATTATTATTTTTTGGTTTATTGGCCTTAACTGTTGTTAAAGCACAAGACCCTCATTATTCGCAGTTTTACGCAGCGCCTCTTTACCTAAACCCTGCGTTTGCTGGTACTGCAGATGGCCCAAGGGTTATTTTAAATCACCGTAATCAATGGCCAGGAATTAATAAAGCATACCGAAACACCGCTTTCTCTTACGATCAATATATGCCAAATTTAAATGGCGGAATTGGTATTATGGTTGCAAATGATAATCAAGCAAATGGCGTTTTTAAAGCAACCCGTGTTACGGCTGTTTACTCTTATAATTTAAAAGTAAACAGGAAAATAATGATTAAGCCGGCAATTTCCACTTCTTATTCAGCCAATTCGGTGAATACCAATAATTTAATTTGGGGATACGATGCACAAGGCACACCAATTTATACGACCAACGACCCTTCAGCAGGTAATTTAAATGCCAGCTATTTGGATTTTGGAACAGGTGCTATTTTATTTTCTGAGAACTTTTTTGGAGGTTTCTCTATAGATCATTTAACCGAACCAAACCAATCTTTCGACGGTGGAAATTCACCATTGCCACGCAAATACACGATACATGCTGGTGGTTTTATTCCAGTTGGTAAAAGACAATATAATGCCTCTATTTCACCAAATATATTATACCAACAACAAGGGTCTAATAGCCAGTTGAATATTGGTATGTATTATAACAGGGGTCCAGTCGTTGCGGGTACTTGGTATCGTTCTAGTTTTGTAAATGGCGATTCATTTATTGGTCTAGTGGGTTTTAAATATGATATTTATAAATTTGGATATAGCTATGATATCATTACTTCAGCATTAAGAGCTTCTGCTTCTGGGGCACATGAATTTTCATTGTCAATCCAATTACAACAACCACCTTCGAAGGCTAAGGGTAAAAATTACAAACGTGTAAATTGCCCTTCTTTCTAAGGATTTGAATAATAATAAATATATTTACTTCGTTAAATCTTAATTCAACACCGCTTATTTGGCAATTTGCCAAAGAACGCAAAACAAATAAAATAACATACAGATGAAAAAATTAATCAATTTTTCTGTTTACTTTTTGATGGCAGGTATGCTAGTTACTGTTTCATCATGTTCTGAGAAATCATCAAGAACAGGTTGGAAATACAACGACAAAAAGAACGGTGGCTTTCAAGTTTACAAAGACGCAGAACAAGCAACAGGACCAGGTTTAATCTTCATAGAAGGTGGAACTTTTGTAATGGGTTCTATGGAACAAGATTTAGCTTTCGATAATGATAATTACGAAAGAAGAGTTTCTGTTTCTTCATTTTATATGGATGAAACCGAAGTTACAAACGTGGACTACTGCGAATATTTATATTGGTTAAAGCGAGTATATGGCGCAGATTATCCCGAAGTGTATGAAAAAGCATTGCCAGATACTTTAGCTTGGAGAAATCCACTTGGATTTAATGAGCCTTATGTAGATAACTACTTACGCCATCCAGCCTATAAAAACTATCCAGTAGTAGGTGTTTCATGGACTCAAGCAAATGAATATTGCGCTTGGAGAACTGATCGCGTAAACGAAAGAATTTTAATTGAGAAGGGAATCTTAAAAGACAATCCTAATCAAGTAAACGAAGACAACTTCAATACACAAGCATATCTTTCTGGCCAATACGAAGGGATGGTTAAAAAGAATTTGAAAAATTTAGATCCAAATGGCGAGCCAACGCGTCGTGTGCGTTTAGAAGATGGTATTTTATTGCCTAATTACCGTTTGCCAACAGAAGCAGAATGGGAATATGCAGCAAAAGCATTGAAAGGAAATTCGCAATTCGAAAATGTAAATCAAAAAAGACTTTATGCTTGGAATGGTTTAACTACGCGTGATCCAGAAGGAAAAGGAAAAGGGATTTTGTATGCCAATTACAAGAGAGGTCGTGGAGATAACATGGGTGTGGCTGGTTATTTAAATGATAGCTACGACATTACTGGTCCGGTAAGTGCATTTGTACCAAACGATTTCGGTTTATATAATATGGCAGGAAATGTGAGTGAGTGGGTGATGGATGTTTACCGTCCTTTGTCACCAGAAGATAAAAGCGATTTCAATCCATTCCGTGGAAATGTATATACTAAACCTGCTACAGATGCCGATGGAAACATTGCAGAGAAAGATAGCTTAGGACATGTAAAAAGAGTGGATGATTACGATGCATACGCAAGCCCTGATAAACGCGGTGACATTGACGATGAGTCTATGTATGCTTATGGTGTAACCAGCATGATCAATAACAAAGCTAGAGTATACAAAGGTGGATCTTGGAATGATCGTGCTTATTTCTTGAATCCTGGTGTTCGCAGATTCATGGACGAAGACGCTTCTACATCAGACATCGGATTCCGTTGCGCAATGGTGAGATTAGGATCACAAGACGCAAAGAAATTTAAAGCTAGAAAACCTAATAAATAATTATAGCCATAAAATATTTACACCCTCGGATTGCATCCGGGGGTTTTTTTTGATATGCAAGAAGGCGGTTTAAGATTTTCGGAAAATACAAGTATAGCAAAGCACCCATTGGTGTCTGTTATAACGGTCGTATACAATAGCGAACAGCTTATTGAACGCACCTTGCGTTCGGTTGCAAATCAAACTGCAAAAAACATAGAACATGTAATTATCGACGGGGCTTCTAAAGATCAAACACTCGCTTTGGTAAAATCTTTTCCAAACGGTGTTGCTTATTGGCTTTCGGAGCGAGATAATGGAATTTACGATGCCATGAATAAAGGCATCGAAAAAGCAAATGGAAGCTATCTTATTTTTTTAAATTCGGGCGATGAGTTTTTCGCAGACGATACCATTGAAAAAGTATTTCTAAATAATGAAAATGCCGATGTGTATTATGGCGATACCATCATCACCAACGAACAAGGCGAGATTTTAAGAAACAGAAGATTGCGACCGCCCAACAGTCTCTCGTGGCAAAGTATGCAAATGGGAATGGTGGTTTGTCACCAATCTGTTTTTGTGAAAAAAACCATTGCCGTTTCTTATCAAATAAAGTATCGCATTTCGGCAGATATTGATTGGCTTATTCGCTGTTTAAAACAAGCAAAAATGGTTTGCAATACCGGCTTGGTTATTTCAAAATTTTTGGATGGTGGTATGTCGCAAACCAATCAGCGAAAGGGTTTGCAAGAACGCTACGAAGTATTAAATTTTCATTTTGGCTATGTAAAAAACGCTTTCAATCATTTAAAAATGATTGGACGATTGCTTGCCAATAAATTAGGAAATTAAAAAATAGATTTCATAGCAGACCACCAAATTACTTTTTGCGCTTGGTTACTGCTGAGTTCTTCTAAAGAACTGGCTAGTAAAAATGGGCAGTCCGCTATTCGAAATACCGTGTTAATAGCTATATCTTTTTCGATACCAATTTTAGCTAATTCGATACCAAAACCAATCACTTTATTGCAGCTAAAAAATTCTTTTAAGGATTCAAAATGAAGCGATTCGCATTGTTGTAAATTAACAATAGCCACATCTCTTAATTCTAGTTTAAGCGCTGCCAAAGTTTTCTCTAATAGTAGCAGGTCTTTTGGGGAAATAATTTCTGTTTTTAATGGCTGGTCTATCAGTATTAAAATGTATTTATTGTTCTCTCCAAGGTAATTGTAATGGGCCGTTGTAGGCGCCTCCGCAGTAGAGCGCAAAATTTCTTGTGCTGAAGCATTAGCTGGTTCGGCGGCAATTACTTGTTTTTCTATATTCGGCTCTTTTGCAATTAAACTAGCTTGCTCCAATTGACTTGTAGCTTCGGATATATGATAAACATCCGAGCCTAAAAGGGCGGTTAAAACGGCTGAATCAGTAGAAATAAGTGGATTTTGCATGGCTTGTTCTGTAAAAGTATCATTTTTTTAATTTACATACCAATTGCTGCCCTAAATACGTTGAAACAATTGAAAATTGTCCTAAATTAGCGAACCTAAAACAAACCTAAATCAAAAATTTTAATTTTATATTTTTTATGAAGAATTTAACTTGGTCAAAGAAAATTTATTTTTCAGCAGCTACAATGCTTTTTGGATTCGGTGCATTTGCACAAAATACCAATACCCTCATGACGGTAGGTAGCGACAAAGTAGGCAAGCAAGAATTTGAAAATGTTTTCAAAAAGAATAACTCAAAAATGGCGGCTAATCCAGATGAGAAAACATTAAGAGAGTATTTAGATTTATATATCAACTTTAAATTAAAAGTACTAGAAGCAAAAAGTTTCGGTATGGATACTGCAGCTTCTTTCAAAAAAGAACTAGCGGGTTATCGTAAACAATTAGCGGCACCTTACTTAACAGATAAAGAAGTTACGGAACAATTAATCAACGAAGCTTACGATCGTTCTAAAAAAGAAATCAGAGCAAGTCATATTTTAATTAATTGTAAAGAAGATGCCAGCGCAAAAGACACGCTTGCTGCTTACAATAAAATTATGGCTATTCGTAAAAAAATATTAGAGAAAAAAGAAGATTTTGGAAAAGTGGCCATGGAATCATCAGAAGATCCTAGCGCAAAAACCAACAAAGGAGATTTAGGGTTCTTTAGTGTCTTTGCCATGGTGTACTCCTTCGAAAACGCTTGTTACAAAGCAAAGCAAGGAACCGTAACGATGCCTTTCAGAACAAAATATGGTTACCATATTGTCAAAGTGGTAGATTCAAGACCTGCCCAAGGCGAAGTAAAAGTGGCTCATATTATGTTGAGAGCAACTGCTAAACTTAGCAAAGAAGATTCGCTAAGAAACCAAAATAAAATTAACGAAGTTTACAATTTGCTTTCAAGCGGACAAAAATTCGAAGAGCTTGCAAAGCAATATTCAGAAGATAAAGGATCTGCAAAAAATGGCGGAATATTACCTGTATTTGGTACAGGCAAAATGGTGCCCGAATTTGAATCAGAAGCTTTTGCACTTAAAAACGTAAATGATTATAGCAAACCTTTTACTACCTCTTATGGATGGCATATTGTAAAACTAGTAGAACGCAAATCGTTGCCATCATTTGATGCAGCTAAAGCAGATATCAAAGCAAAAATTAGTCGCGATTCAAGAGCAGATATTAACAAGCAATCATTTATTGTGAAGTTAAAAAAGGAATACAAATTTATCGAGACACCAGCATCGCTGAAAAAATTCTATTCAAAAGCAGATTCTGCCATTGCGCTTAGTGCTTTCAAAAAGCAAGAAACAGCAAACCCCAAAGATCCTATTTTTACAATAGGCTCAACAGTTTATACGGTAGCTGATTACGCAGATTATTTGACACAGTATCAGTTTAATATGTTAAAAGACAATATGCCAAAGGCAAAAAAAGATGCCTATGATAATTTTGTGAATAAAACATTATTGGATTACGAAGAAAATAGATTAGATCAAAAATATCCAGAATTTAAAACCTTGATGGAGGAATATAGAGATGGAATTTTATTGTTCGAATTAACAGATCAAAAGGTTTGGTCTGCTGCTGTAAAAGATACCGCAGGTTTAGAATTATTTTTCGAACAAAATAAAGCGAACTACCAATGGGCAGATCGTTTAGATGCAAAAATTTATACTTGCGCAAACGAAGCCATCGCAAATGAGGTTCGTAAAATTATCAAGAATAAAAAAATTACAGAAGATTCTTTATTAAGAAGAATAAACAAAAGCAATCCACTTAATTTGTCAATCAAATCGGATAAGTTTGAAAAAGGGGAGAACGCAATTATTGATGGCATCGTTTGGAAAAAGAGCGTGACGCCAAATATGGTAGCAAACAACACCGTAGTATTTGTAAAAGTAAATGCCAAATTAAACGCACAAACCAAAGCCTTAAACGAAGTGAGAGGAACTGTTACAGCAGACTATCAGAACAAGTTAGAGAAAGAATGGATTGGCGTTTTAAAACAAAAATACCCGGTACAAGTAGACGATGCAGTATTCCGCACTTTGTTTGCTAAATAAATAACTTAATAATGCGTGTAATTGGAATTTTACTTTTGTTGAGCTTGAGTGCATGCGATGATATCGCAAGTATTATCGGTGCTAAAGAAAAACCAATTGCACGCGTTTTCGATAAAGAATTACTTCCTTCAGATTTAATTAATATTGTTCCGAAAGGCACGTCCAAAAATGATAGTATCGAGATTGTAAAAGCCTATGTTGAAAATTGGGTTAAACAAGAAGTGATTTTAAAGCAAGCTATAGATAACGCTAATTTAGACCAAGCAGCAATCGATTTGCAATTAGCAAACTATAAAAACTCTTTGGTTATATATACCTACGAAGAACAATTGGTTGCACAAAAATTAGATACAACGGTTTCGGAAAAAGAATTACTTGATTTTTATACTAACAATAAAGATAATTTTGAGTTAAAGAAGAGCATTGTGAAGGCATCCTTTATTAAGCTAGCCAAAAATGCTGCTCAATTAAACTTGGTAAAGAAATGGTTTAATTCTGCTAGACCAAGAGATAAAGCAGACTTAGAAACTTATTGTATGCAATTTGCCAGTGATTATCTTTTTGCAGATACCACTTGGCAATACCTAGATGATTTACAATCAAAAATTCCATTGGGTAAATTTTCGGAGGACGCCATTTTACAAAAAGGTAAACGCTTAGAATTCTCAGACGCTAACTTTATTTACCTGGTTTTTATAAAAGATTTTATGTACAGAGAAGAAACCTCTCCGTTATCATTTGAAATCGATAATATTAGAAATAGTATTATCAATAAAAGAAAGTTAGTCTTGATCAATAGCATGGAACAAGGGGTTTATCAAAAGGCCATTGCAGACAAAGACATAGAAATTAATTTGGATGAAAAAAAATAAACAAATGAACACGAGAAAATGTATTATCCTTTTTGTCCTTCTATTGGTAATAAACTTTGCTGCAAATGCACAAGATAAAATTGCCGATAAAATAATTGCAGTGCTTGGAGAGAATATTGTTTTACAATCCGACATAGATGGTCAGTTTGCGCAGTACATTGCTCAAGGCTATGCCAATAAACCAGAATTAAAATGTCAAATTTTAGAATCCTTGATCACTCAAAAATTACTACAAAATCAAGCGCAATTAGATAGTATTGAAGTGAGTGAAGGGCAGGTAGAAGATGAGCTAAATAGAAGATTAAACTATTTTATTTCTCAAATTGGATCCCAAGAAAAACTAGAACAATTTTTAGGTAAATCGGTCATTGAATTTAAATCAGATTTAAGAGACGACGTTCGATCGGTGATTATGGCGCAAAATATGCAGTCGCAAATTACCAGAGGAGTAACGATTACCCCAAACGAAATCAAAACTTTTTATGATAAAATTCCTGTAGATAGCTTACCCTATTTTAATAAGGAAGTGCAGCTTGGCGTAATTGTAAAAAAGCCCGAAATTAGTTTAGCATCAAAAACAGAGGCTAAAGAAAAATTAGAGGAGCTAAGAGCACGCGTGGCTAAAGGCGAAGACTTTTCTACATTGGCAATTTTATATTCACAAGACGGCTCGGCTAAAAGCGGCGGTGAGCTTGGTTTTGTAGGTAGAGGTGCTTTGGTTAAAGCATTTGAAGCAGTTGCTTTTAAATTAAAACCAGGAGAGTTATCTCAAATAGTAGAAACCGAATTTGGTTTTCATATTGTACAATTAGTGGAGCGCAGAGGGGAACAAGTCAATGTGCGTCATATTTTAATTAAGCCCAGCACCAAATCTTCGGACTTAAAAAAAGCCAAATCGGAGTTAGACAGTTTATACACTTCACTCATTGCCAACGAACTTAAATTTACAGATGCAGCAGCAAAGCACTCTGATGACGAGGCTACTAAAAGAAACGGAGGCATGATGCAAAACACACAAGATGGCAGCACCAAAATTCCTACAGACCAATTAGATCCTAATTTATATTTTGCCATAGAGAATTTAAAAGTAGGCGAAATTTCGCAGCCTACTTTATTTACTTTGCCGAGCGGCGAGCAGGCTTATCGTATGGTGCAATTTATTTCTAAAACAGAACCCCATCGTGCAAATTTAAAAGATGATTATCAAAAAATTCAACAAGCTGCTTTGAGTAGTAAGCAAAACAAAACAATGGAAGATTGGTTCAATAAAAAAAGAGCCAGCACTTTTATCAAAATTTCAGAAGATTTTAATTATTGCACTGCATTAGATAAATGGTTTGCAGCAGCATCAAAAGGAAAACAAGTCGATAAATAATATGTACAAGTCGGAAGTAGAAGCAGTAGCAGCATTAGCAGAAAGCTATCAAGCGATAAGCAAAGAAGTTGGAAAAGTAATTGTTGGCCAAGACGAAGTGTTAAAAGCAGTCTTAGTTTCTATTTTTAGCAATGGTCATTGTTTATTAGTGGGTGTGCCCGGATTAGCGAAAACACTCTTGGTGCAAACCATTGCACAGGTATTAGATTTAAGTTATAACAGAATCCAATTTACACCCGACTTAATGCCATCGGATATTACCGGTGCAGAAATTCTAGATGAAAACAGAACCTTTAAATTTATTAAAGGTCCTATTTTTTCAAATATTATTTTAGCCGATGAAATTAATAGAACGCCACCTAAAACACAAGCTGCATTATTAGAGTCTATGCAAGAACGCGCAGTTACGGCAGCAGGTGTTCACCATAGCTTGCCTTCTCCGTTTTTTGTTTTAGCCACACAAAATCCTATAGAACAAGAAGGCACGTATCCATTACCAGAAGCCCAACTCGATCGATTCATGTTTAATGTTTGGTTGGATTATCCAAGTTTCGAACAAGAATTAAATATTGTTAAAAATACCACTGCTAACAATGTCGTTGATTTGAAAAAAATTATCGATGCCACACAAATCTTGTATTTTCAAAAATTAGTTAGAAGTATACCCGTTGCAGATAATGTAATTGCTTATGCAGTTTCCTTAGTAGCAAAAACAAGACCTGGAAGAGTTGGTGCTAGCCCAGAGGCAGACAAATACTTATCATGGGGCGCTGGTCCAAGGGCAAGTCAGTTTTTGGTTTTAGGAGCTAAATGTCATGCGGCCATTCATCAAAAATTTTCACCCGACATCGAAGATGTAAAAGCAGTAGCAACCGCCGTGCTCCGTCATAGAATTGTGCGAAATTATAAAGCAGAGGCAGAGGGAATAAGTGTAGAAGCGATTATTGAAAAGTTACTTTAACTATTTTCTTGTTTTCTAATTCTCCATTCTTTTGGGTAGGCATTATTAATTCTATTGCCCAATAATTTTGCCCATCCTAAAGCGTAATTTTTATATTTCATTAAATGCCAACCTTTCGCGTTTCCTTGCGATGGCATATCATTTTTTTGTAAATATAAAATGGCATCTTCATAACTTAATTCAATACTTGGAAGTAGATCGGAGCGGTAATTGCTCATCGCCAGTGCCTGCGCAGGAATCAGCTCTTCCCGAATTAATTGTCCAATTTCAGTCCCAAATTTTTTAATATGTAATTTAGTATTTAATACGCCTAGCATTTGTGCGCTAATTTCTTTTGGAATAAAAAGCAATTGATCTTGGTGGACAATAAATTCGGGATCCTGAGCCTTCAGGTATTGTGTGGCAATGGATTTTGATTTTTTATCTGCGAAATTAATTTTCTTAGAAAGTCTAGGCCAATTTCCTTCCGAAAAATCATTTGATTTTCTAATTGCAGTTACAAAAAAACCTTCGCCTTTATTTTGATGAGGTAAAAATTTATAGGCGTGTATGTTAGCATGTTTACTAACGTAAATTTCTGGAAAAGCATTGCAATTCATTGCCAAAGATTCCCATTCGCCACTAGCAATAAGCGGCAATATTTGCATTTCGTCTTCATCTTCAGAAAAAGTACAAGTGCTATAAATTAGTATTCCACCGGGCTTCACTAATTTTGTCGCTTCTTCTAGGATTCTTTGCTGTCTTGCGCTACAGAGTTTTACATTCCCTTCATTCCACTCCAATCTAGCTGCAGGATCTTTCCTAAACATGCCTTCGCCAGAACAAGGTGCGTCTATTACGACTACATCAAAACAATTTTCGAAATCGGTAAAATGAGCTGGGTCATTGTTGCAAACAATCACATTTGCATTTCCCCAACGCGTACAATTTTCGGCTAATATATTTGCGCGTTGCGCAATTGTTTCGTTGGCAATTAAAATACTATCGGCAGAAATTAAAGATAAAATATGGGTACTTTTTCCGCCAGGGGCTGCACATAAGTCCAATACTTTTAAGGCCTTGTTGGTATCAACTTGTTGCTTAAATATTTCTGCAATAAACATAGAGCTCGCTTCTTGAACATAATATGCGCCAGCGTGAAACAGCGGATCAAAAGTAAAAGAAGGTCTTTCTGCTAAAAAGAAAGCCTTATCGGCCCAAGATATTGGACTTGTATTGTTAAAAGGGTTTGAGTCGCATTTACTCGGGTTTAGCCTAACAGAAGTGTAAGCAACAGAATCCAATGCATGGATGATTGCACTTGCTTGGTCTGGAAACTGTTGTTCGATTTTTTTAATAAAATCTGCTGGGAGCATGGTCATTATGCTAATTTAAAAATAATTCGATTGTAACAGTAATTTTAGCCTAAAGCTTATTTTTTCTTAAAATTACTTTAATTATTTTTTTAATTTGCAAGATGATCAGTAAATCTATGAAGTTATTTAGCATTACCAGTGTATTGGCTATTTTGAGCCTAACCGCATTTTCTTATTGCGCGCCAGACACTACAATTAAAGTTTTACATCCAGACGAAAAACAAATAGAAGTGAGCAGACAAGTAGTCAGTTTGATTGCAAATTATAATTATAAACAAGTGCCGATCGGCGATTCTTTATCAAGGTTAATTTTTGATAATTATTTAAAATCTTTAGATGATAACCGTGTTTATTTTTTCGAAAAAGAGGTGATCGAATTTAAAGAAAATAGAGATTTAATGGATGACCAAATGGTGATGGGCAATTTAGAGCCCGCATACCATATGTTTAATGTTTACTTGGAAAGGTATGTCGATAGAATCCGTTTCATGATTGCGCAATTGCCAAGTGTTGCTTTCGATTTTACAAATAACGAATCTTTAGTGTACAATAGAGAAAAACTACCATTCATGCAAACCCAAGCAGAGATGGACGCCTATTGGTTACAAAGATTAAAATATGATTTACTGAATTTAAAATTAGCTGGTACAGACGAAGCGAAAAGTAAAGAGACATTAAAAAAACGATACGAAAATTTGCTTTCTCAAATTGCTAAGATAGAGAGTTACGACGCCTTTCAATCTTTAATGACCGCTTATACAGAATCTATAGATCCACATACAAATTATTTCAATCCAAATAATGCCGCAAAATTTAATATTGATATGGCAAGATCTTTGGAAGGAATTGGAGCTACCTTAAAGTTTGAAAACGATTTTGTGATGGTTGCTGCTGTTGTGCCTGGAGGTCCTGCAGATAAATCTGGACAAATTGCGATTGATGATAAATTTATTGCTGTAGCCCAAGGAGATGGGGAGTTTGTAGACATTGTAGGCTGGAGAATAGATAATGCAATTCAATTAATTAGAGGGGCCAAAGGTACTACGGTTAGACTAAAAATTGTTTCGAAAGGCCAAGACATTGCGAGTCCAAAAATTATTTCTATTGTTAGAGAAAAAATTGTGTTGCAAGATCAATCTGCTAAAAAAGAAATTAAAACCATTCAATCAAATGGTAAGGATATTAAAATTGGCGTTATTGATATTCCTGCATTTTACGCAGACTTTAAAGCTTATCAAGCAGGCGATGTAAACTATAAAAGCACTACTCGTGATGTTAAATTGATTATTGATTCTTTAAAAGCAGCAAAAGTAGATGCCATTGTGGTAGACTTAAGAAGTAATGGCGGCGGCTCTTTGATGGAAGCCATTGATTTAACTGGATTGTTTTTGAAGCAAGGTCCGGTTGTACAAGTGCGCGATACCAAAAATAAAATTGAAGTAGGCGAAGACGATGATCCAAGTATTTTATGGGATGGTCCAATGGCTGTATTAATAGATCGATTCAGCGCATCTGCATCCGAAATTTTTGCGGCTGCTATTCAAGATTATGGCAGAGGAATTATTATTGGTACGCAAAGTTATGGTAAAGGCACCGTACAAAATTCGATCGATTTAGATCAAATGATGGGCGAAGGTGCTTCCAAAGTAATCGGGAATACCAATAAATTCGGTCAAATTAATTTGACTATTGCCAAGTTTTATCGCATCAATGGTAGTTCTACTCAGCATAAAGGAGTAAGCCCCGATATTGCATTTCCAATGGTTTTTTCTGCCGATAAATATGGCGAAAGTGCCGAACCTGCTGCTTTACCATGGGACGAAATTAAGCGAAGTAATTACAAAACATTGGCAAACATTGCGCCTATTAAAAGAGGATTAATAGAAAAGCACGATAAAAGAATGAAAGGAAGCAAAGATTTCGAACATTTATTAGCAGATATAAAAGAATTAAAAATACGTGATGCAGAAACTACTGCAACATTAAATGAAGGGTTAGCCAAAAAAGAAAGAGACGAAAAAGAAGCGGAAAGTTTAGCAAGAGATAACGAAAAAAGATTGGCAAGAGGGCTTGCGCCAATTAAGAAAGGCGACCCTAAGCCAAAAGCCGAGAAAGCTTTTGATTTTATGCTCGAAGAGTCTTGTTTAATTGTAAGTGATTTTGTCCAAGCAATTCAAAAATAATTTTTAATAATTTAAAAGCGCATTTAGTTTTTCTCCAATTCTGGCTTTTGCTAAAAAATTATCTTCTAATCCTTTGTCCATTGGAATGGCTGTATCTAGGCTTGCACAGCGAACCACTGGTGCGTCTAAAAAGCTAAAACAATGTTCTGCTATATGCGCAGCTAGTTCTGCGCCAAATCCATTCGTTAAAGTGTCTTCGTGTAAAATAAATGCACGACCCGTTTTTTGTACAGATTTTTCGACGGCATTTTTATCCCAAGGTTGCAAGCTTCTCAAGTCAATTAAATCTGCATCGATCGTTGGATTTTCTTCGAGATGTGCTATGGCCCAATGCACGCCTAAGCCATAGGTAATGATCGAAACTTTATTTCCCGTTTTAATTAATTTTGCTTCTCCAATGGGTGTAGTATAATAGTCATCTAAAATTTCTTCCGAAATGCCTCGGTATAAAAATTTATGTTCAAAAAACATAACGGGGTTTGGATCTTCTATGGCGCTAGCCAGCAAGCCTTTTGCATCGGATGGAAATGCAGGATAAACAACTTTTAATCCAGGTGTTTTGGTAAACCACGCTTCGTTGCTTTGCGAATGGAATGGCCCAGCACCAGTGCCCGCACCTGTTGGCATACGAACAACTACATCAACGGCTTGGCCCCATCTATAATAAGTTTTAGCCAGGTTATTGATAATTTGATTGAAACCAACCGTAGCAAAATCTGCGAATTGCATTTCCATGATTGCTTTGTGGTGATTAATGGCCAAACCCATTGCTGCGCCTACAATTGCAGATTCGCAAAGTGGTGTATTGCGCACTCTTTCTTTTCCAAACTCTGTCACAAAACCTTCGGTAATTTTAAAGGCACCGCCATATTCTGCAACATCTTGCCCCATGATAATTAAATTCGAATGTTTTCGCATGGCTTGTCGCATGGCATCCGAAATAGCATCTAAAAATCTTTTGTTTGTTTTGTTATCCGATGTCGCAACAATCTGTTCGGCAGCTGGGGCATACATATCCTGTAATTCAGTTTCGGAAGATATAGTAACAGATGGATCGTTGAATGCTTGAATAACAGCTGCGTCAATTTCTTCTTTAAAACTTAGCTTTAAATTCGAAATAAATGTTTCGTCAATTATTTTTTCTGATAAAAGAAATTGCTCGTAGTTTTCTACTGGATCTTTTGCTGCCCAAAATTCCAATAAATCTTTAGGCACATATTTTATACCAGAAGCTTCCTCGTGGCCACGCATCCTAAAGGTTTTGCATTCAATCAATATCGGTCGCGGATGCGCGCTAATATCATCTGCATATTTTTTGAGGGTATGATAGACTTCTAAAATATTATTGCCATCAATTTGAATCGCTTCTATGCCATAACCAATGCCTTTGTCGGCAAGATTTTCACATTTATATTGTTCCGAAACGGGAGTGGAAAGTCCATAACCATTGTTCTCTATCACAAAAATAACGGGCAAATTCCAAACCGCTGCTACGTTAAGTGCTTCATGAAAATCGCCTTCACTTGTTGCGCCGTCGCCAGTAAATACAAGGGTGGCTTTTGCGGCATTCGTTAATTTATCTGCAAGGGCAATGCCGTCTGCCAAGGCCAATTGAGGACCCAGGTGAGAAATCATACCAATAATTTTATAGTCTTGTGTGCCAAAATGAAATGATCGATCACGGCCTTTGGTAAAGCCAGTCGATTTACCTTGAAACTGCGCAATTAATTTGGCAAGTGGAATATTTCTTGAAGTAAATACACCAAGGTTACGGTGCATAGGTAAAATATAGGATGATGGATCTAAAGCCATGGTAGAGCCTACAGATATGGCTTCTTGGCCAATACCCGAAAACCATTTGCCAATTTTACCTTGCCTAAGTAAAATCAACATTTTTTCTTCGATCATTCTTGGCTTTAAAATTTGCTGATAAAGCGCAATTAATAATTCATCGGAACAGTTGTTGCGTTCGAATTTCATTTTAAAGATAATTTAATTTTATTTTTTCTTTGGATTTGTTTTAGCTCTCCAAAGTTGTGCAAATGATTGCTCTTCAAAAACGGGTAATGCTCTTCTCTTTCCCCAAGATTGCGCAAATAATTTACGCACAAAATAACTTTTCCATTTACCCGTAAAAAGGTCAATTAATTTTCGGTGCAACATAGATTGCTTCCAAAAAAACCAAGCCATTTTTTCGGATTTTAGATAGATATGTTGTGCTACAGCATCTCTTCTATTATACAATAACACTTTGTGGATATCAATTTTTACTGGACAAACCTCGGAACAATTACCACATAAAGTAGAGGCATAGCTCAAATGCTTAAATTCTTCCATCCCTTTTAGGTGTGGGGTGATGATACTACCAATGGGGCCACTGTAAGTAGTGTCGTAGCTGTGACCACCAATATTTTTATATACCGGACAAGCGTTTAAGCATGCGCCACATCGAATGCAATACAAGGCTTGGCGTTGGTCTTTTTGCGCTAGCAAATTACTGCGACCATTGTCTAATAACACCACATACATTTCTTCTGGGCCATCACTTTCTCCTAATTTTTTTGGTCCATTTAAAATAGAATTATATACGGTCATTAGTTGCCCAGTACCTCGGGTACTTAATAGCGGCCAAAATAAATCTAAATCTTTGATAGAGGGAATAATTTTTTCTATGCCAACCACCGCAATATGTACTTTTGGGAAGGTGGTGCTTAGTCTGGCATTTCCTTCGTTTTCGGTAATGGAAATACTACCCGTATCGGCAATTAAAAAATTTGCCCCAGTTATACCGGCTGTTGCCGTGGTATATTTTTCGCGCAACAATTCTCTTGCTTTGAGTGTGAGTGCTTCGGGGCTTGCATCTAAAGGAGTATCGAATTTTTCGTGAAAGAGTTTTGCAATATCTTCTTTAGATAAGTGCATTGCTGGAGTGACAATGTGGTAAGGCTTTTGGCCAAGTAACTGTACAATGTATTCTCCTAAGTCGGTTTCTATCGAATCTATTTGGTGTGCCGCTAAAAATTCATTCAGTTCAATTTCCTCGCAAGCCATCGACTTCGATTTGACCAGCATTTTTGTTTCGTGCTTTTTAAGAATCGCAAGAATTTCTTTTTGCGCTTCTTCCACTGTGTTTGCCCAAATTACCTTTCCGCCTTTTCTGATGAAATTACTTTCAAACTCTAAGAGATAGCGGTCAAGGTTTTCAATGGTTTTCCATTTAATAAGATGCGCTTTTTTTCGAGCAGCTTCTAGGTTAGCAAATTGGGGAAGGCCTTTTGCAACAGCGATATCGTATTTACCTATATTAAATTTAATTTTTTGTCGATGCGACGCATCAAAAGATTTCTCTTCTGTTTTTGTTTGAAATTGTGATGCAGTCGTACTCATTATAAATTTATATAGCTTTTAACGGTTATTTTCAAAATCGTTTTTCTTGTCTTTTCTTAAAGGTTCTGCGCGATTGGCAATTTCCCATGCGGTATAAAAAACAAGTTTCGTTCTATTGCTAAGCATCGGGAAATTTATTTTAGAAATTTCGTCTGTTGCTTTATGATAGTCTTCGTGTACGCCATTAAAGTAAAAAATAATCGGAATGTTGTATTTCGCAAAATTATAATGATCGCTTCTATAGTAAAACCTATTGGGATCGCTTGGGCTATTGAATGTATAGTCTAAATTCATGTGGGTATATGCACCATTCATTTTTTCATTTATTTCATGTAAATCCGAACTAATCTTATCCGAACCAATTACATAAATATAATTAGAATCATTTTTATGTGCATCGTCTACCCTGCCAATCATGTCGATGTTTAAATCGCAAACGCTATTATTTATTGGAAAGATAGGATTGCTTGTATAAAATTGGGAACCTAATAAACCTTTTTCTTCTCCAGCTACCGTCATAAATACGATGCTACGTTTTGGTCCTTGACCTTGCGCTTTAGCCAAAGCAAATGCTTCTGCAATTTCAATTACGCCAACAGTACCCGAGCCATCATCATCGGCGCCATTGTATACTTCGTTATCAATTACGCCAATGTGGTCGTAATGTGCAGTGATATAAACAAATTCGTTTGGTTTTTCTGAGCCAGGAATATAGCCAATTACATTTTCGGCATTGAGTGATTCTTCGAGAAAAACAATATTTGCAGCAATCGTGCTTTTAAGCACAAATGGATCAATGCTTCTGCGCTTACTGTATTTTTTTCTAAGCTTATTTATGTTTTTATTGTTAGGCGCAAGTAGTACTGTTGCAAGGCTGTCGTTGATAGTAATAACGGGGCAAGCTTGCAGCACTTTTTCTTTGCTTTCTACTTCTGGTCCTTTTTTTAGGTTTTCTGCCAATTGTATACTTGGCGTTTCCATTTGGTGTTTATAGTTTTTTGCAAACTTTGCGTAGTCGGCATCGACAATTAAAATTGCTTTTGGCTTTAGTTTTTGAATAGCAGCAATTTTTTTGTTTTTATTAGACCATTCACTTTTTTCTTTACTATTACTGAGCAGGTAAAGGCCCTTTTTATTTTTAGGTTCTCCAGCTAAAATTACAACGACTTTTCCTTCGACATAATAGTCTTTTAAGTCGTTCCTTTTTTTGTCTATAATGCCATATCCGGCAAAAACTATTTCATTGCTTTGAAAATTAATATTGCTAATGTTTTTTGCACAGAAAAAATCATCGCCAAAATTAAAGGCTTGTTGGTTAACGATGAATTTTCTAGCAGCCAAAGTTTTTTTAACCAAGTCGAAAGTTTGAAAAAAACGATCGTTACCAGCAGGAGTTAATCTCAATCTGTCAAATTCATTTGCAATATAAATAGCGGCTGCTTTTTGTCCTTTTTGTCCGGTTTCTCTTCCTTGGAAATTATCAGAAGCCAATACCGAAAGGTGTCTGTATAAATCTTTAGGATTGATACTTTCTCCAAATTCTGTTGGACTCATGGGTTTCTGTGCAAAAGCGATGCTGCTCATGCTAAAGGCAATGCCTATGAAAATATTTTTTTTCATTTGATTGATTCGAATGGATTAGCAATTAATTTTATTTACTCTATTGGCATGTCTACCGCCTTCGAAAGCAGTATTTATAAATAAGTTTGTAATTTCTTTTGCTTGTGCAATGCTTACAAAACGCGCTGGAATACATAATATATTGGCGTCGTTATGCGAACGCGCAAGACTTGCTAATGAACTATCCCAGCAAATAGCTGCTCTAATATCTTTGTGTTTGTTGGCGGTAATGGCAACTCCATTGGCGCTTCCGCAAATAAGAATTCCCATTTCAAATTCATTATTGTTAATTGCATTTGCTACAGGATGCACAAAGTCGGGATAGTCTACCGAGTCTAAATTATATGGACCAAAGTCTTTCACTTCGTGACCATCTGCTGTTAGCATTTCAATTAACACTTCTTTGTATTCGAAACCAGCGTGGTCTCCTCCAATGGCAATTTTCATATTAGTTGTTTTGATAAAATAAATCGTCTGCTATTTTTTTTCTTTTTACTACGCGCGCCGATACAAAAATACTGATCTCGAATAATAAGTAAAGGGGAGCGGCAACTAGCAACAAGGTTGGCGCATCTGGCGTGGGCGTAATAAATGCCGCAATTAAAATTATTAAAAAGAAAGCAATTCTTCTGTTGCTGCGCATAAATTTTGGCGTCATGATACCAATCTTTGATAAGAAATAAATCACAATGGGCAATTCAAAAACCAAGCCGGTTGCCATGGTAAGTATTGCTACTGTTGAAAGATAGCTATCTAGGGTAATTTGATTAATAATTTCTGAACTAATTTCGTAGCTTCCTAAAAAATTAATAGACATTGGCGTAATAATAAAATAGCCAAATAAAATGCCTGTTAAAAATAAAAAAGAGCCATAAAAAATTAGACCGCTTGCGTTTTTTCTTTCTTTCTTGCTCAAGCCTGGTTTGATAAAATTCCAAAGCTCAAAAAGTAAATAAGGAAAGCCCATAATAAAGCCTGCATAAAATGCGGCACTTAAATGTAAATTAAATTGTCCAGCCATCGTATTGTTCATGATGGTGAAATTTATTTTATCGATGCATAATCCAGCATCTAAATGATAGTAATTTGAAAGTTCACATAATTTTCTGTAGGTCCAAAAATCTGTTTTCTTTGGTCCAAATATAATGACATCGAATAAAATGTCTTTATACATAAAAGCGGTTAGCGCCAAAGTTATGATCACTGCCGATGACCTTACTAAATGCCAGCGCAATGCTTCTAGATGATCTACGAAAGACATCTCTGCATTTGGATTAGTTGCGCTGCGTAATTTTTTAAAAAAGTCGGACATATATTATTTCAAATTTAGGAAAGTATTTCAGATGAGCTCAATTAATTATCAATAAAAAAAGCGAGCCTAAACTCGCTTTTTTTATTATTCTGAAAAGTCGAAACTCTCTAAGAACTTTGTGGTAAAGTTGCCCGCTCTAAATTCGGGATCTTTTAATAATTTCAAGTGAAAAGGGATGGTTGTTTTTACGCCTTCAATCACAAATTCGCTCAAGGCTCTTTCCATAGTAGAAATAGCTTCTTCTCTAGTTTGCGCAACGGTAATCAGTTTTGCAATCATGGAGTCGTAATTTGAAGGAATTACATAGCCAGCGTATACGTGGGTGTCTACGCGCACTCCGTGACCTCCTGGGCTATGAAAGTTGGTAATCTTACCTGGTGAAGGTCTGAAATTATTCCATGGATCTTCTGCGTTAATTCTGCATTCAATCGCATGCATAGCTGGCTCGTAGTTTTTGCCTGAAATAGCAATGCCTGCAGCCACTTTAATTTGTTCTTTAATTAAATCAAAATTAATTACCTCTTCGGTAACCGGATGCTCTACCTGAATACGGGTATTCATTTCCATGAAGTAGAAATTACGGTGTTTATCTACTAAAAATTCAACGGTTCCAGCACCTTCGTAATTAACGGCTTTTGCTCCCTTGATAGCTGCTTCCCCCATTTTCTGACGCAATTCTGCGGTCATAAATGGCGAAGGAGATTCTTCCACTAATTTTTGATGACGTCTTTGAATAGAACAATCTCTTTCTGATAAATGACAAACTTTTCCAAATTGGTCGCCTATAATTTGAATTTCAATATGTCTTGGGTCTTCGATAAATTTTTCTAAATATATACCGTCGTTTCCAAATGCCGCACCTGCTTCTTGTCTAGCCGAATCCCATGCGCCTTCAAACTCTTCGTCTTTCCAAACAATACGCATGCCTCTTCCACCACCACCTGCAGTTGCTTTTAAAATAATTGGATAGCCAATCTCGTTTGCTACGCTTATGCCTTGTTTTACATCTGTCAACAAACCAACAGAACCTGGTATGGTGGGTACGCCTGCAGCAATCATTGTATCTTTTGCAGAAGCTTTGTCGCCCATTCCATTAATTTGTTCTGGTGTAGCGCCAATAAATTTAATACCATAATCACGGCAAATTTGAGAGAATTTTGCATTCTCTGAAAGAAAACCATAACCCGGATGAATAGCATCTGCATTGGTAATTTCGGCTGCAGAAATTAAATGCGGAATACTTAAGTAGGAATCTTTGCTCGGCGCAGGGCCAATACAAACAGCTTCATCAGCAAATCGAACATGTAAACTATCACGGTCTGCAGTAGAATAAACAGCAACAGTTTTGATGCCCATTTCTTTACAGGTGCGAATAATTCGCAAGGCAATTTCGCCTCTATTTGCAATTAATATTTTTTTGAACATGATAGCTTTTGAATTTTTAATAACGATTACAGTAAAATTTTCAATGTAAAAATTACATTGGCTCTACTAAGAATAATGGTTGATCGTATTCAATCGGAGAAGCATTGTCAACTAAAATTTTCACAATTTTACCCGACACTTCTGATTCGATTTCGTTAAATAACTTCATTGCTTCGATTACGCATAACACATTTCCTGGTCCAATTTTATCGCCAACATTTACAAACGATGGTTTGTCTGGTGATCCTGAACGATAGAATGTACCAATCATTGGAGATTTAATGGTAATTAAATTTGCGTTTTCGTTTGCTACTGGCGCTACTGGTGCAGGAGCTGCTGCCGCAACGGGTGCAGGAGCGGCTGCCAATGGCATAGGTGCAGCTTGCATGTTTACAACAGCAGGTGCATTGCCTTGCGCTTTAATTGTTATTTTAAAATCTTTTCTGTCAATAGACACTTCGCTTACACCAGATTTAGCTACAAATTTGATGAGCTCTTGTATTTCTTTAATATCCATATCGATTATTTTAAATTTATTATTAAAAACTATTTAGTATCGTAGGCCCATTTAATATAAACAGCACCCCAAGTAAATCCTCCGCCAAAAGCAGCCAAAATAATATTGTCCCCTTTTTTTAATTGACTTTCCCATTCCCATAAACACAATGGAATAGTACCGTTAGTGGTATTGCCATATCTGTGAATATTGAGCATGACTTTATCGCTACCGATGCCCATTCTGCTAGCTGTTGCATCGATGATTCTTTTATTTGCTTGATGTGGCACAAGCCATGCAATGTCATCGGCAACTAAATGGTTTTTCTCCATAATTTCTGCCGAAACTTCTGCCATGTTTGTTACCGCAAATTTATAAACTGATTGGCCTTCTTGGTAAACGTAATGTTCTTTCGCATCTACGGTTTCGTGTGATGCTGGTTTTGCAGACCCACCTGCTTTTTGATGAAGGTGAATCCTGCCCGATCCGTCGCTTTTTAAAATCGAATCTACTATACCATTTTCATCTGTCGAAGGCTCTAGTAAAACTGCACCAGCGCCATCGCCAAAAATAATACAAGTAGTACGGTCTTCGTAATTAATAATAGACGACATTTTATCGCCACCTACTACTACTATTTTTTTATAACTACCCGCTTCAATAAATTTTGCAGCAGTGGTAAGTGCGTAAATAAAACCAGAACAAGCCGCATTAATATCGAAACCAAAAGCGTTTTTAGCGCCAATTTTATCGGTAATAATATTTGCAGTTGCCGGAAATTGCATATCGGGTGTAGTGGTAGCGCAAATTAATAAATCGATTTCTGATGCATCAATTCCTTTTTTTGCAAGTAGACCTAGCACGGCTGCTGCGCCCATATCCGAGGTGCCTTTACCTTCCCCTTTTAAAATTCTTCTTTCTTGAATGCCAGTTCTAGTTTGAATCCACTCGTCGGTGGTATCTACCATTACTTCTAATTCTTTATTCGTAAGAACATATTCTGGAACATATCCAAATACTCCGGTAATGGCTGCGCGAGTTTTATTCATTTAGTTTATTCCTTGAATGCCGCTTTAATTTTTTCTGTCAAATTTGTACTCACCATTTCTTTGGCAAGTAAAATCAAATTTTTAATTGCAATATCGTTTGATATACCATGGCCAACCACTACAGGAGCGTTGACGCCAAGTACAGGGCTGCCACCATAATTCTCATAATTTAAACGAGCAAAAAATGGCGCATCCATTCCTTTTCCAGCAGTCATATCATGAAATGTTTCAGATAATTTTAATACAATGTTACCGGTGAATCCGTCGCAAACAATTACATCTGCTTTGTCGTTGAATAAATCACGACCTTCGATATTTCCAATAAAATTAATATTTGCTGTTTCTTTTAAAAGCGGATAAGTTGCTTGTGTGAGTATGTTTCCTTTTTCGGCTTCTTCGCCAATATTTAGCAAACCTACTTTCGGATTTTTAATTCCAAATAAAATTTCTGCAACTAAAGAACCTAAAATTGCAAATTGCACTAAGAGTTCTGGTTTGCAATCGGCATTAGCGCCAACATCTAAGATTACCCCAAAGCCACCATTTTCTTTTGGTAAATAAGAGCAAATGGCAGGCCTGTTCATTCCTGGAATTGTTTTTACGCTAAACATAGAGCCCACTAACATGGCGCCAGAATTTCCAGCACTTGCAAAGGCATCAATGCTGCCCTCTTTTAGCATTTGGAATCCAATACTTAAACTTGAATTTGGTTTTTGAGAAAGTGCACGAGTAGGATGTTCCCCCATTTCAATGACTTGATCTGCATGAATAAAGTCGAACAAACTAGCGTCCACTCCCTTTTCGGCTAGAATGGATTTAGTCATTGGCTCATCGCCAATTAAGACAATTCTACAGTCAGATGGGACTTCATTTAAAGCTAAAATTGCTCCCAAGGTTGTAGCCTTAGGAGCAAAATCTCCACCCATAATATCAATTCCTATTCTCATTAGGAGAGTGATTAATGTTAGTTAGCAGCGTTTTCTACGATCATTTTGCCTTTGTAGTATAAGTTTCCTTCTACTTTGTAGGCTCTATGAGGCATGTGTACTGTACCAGTAGTTTGACAAACTACCAATGCAGGTGCTTCTGCTTTGTAATGTGTTCTTCTTTTGTCTCTTCTCGATTTCGAGATTTTGCGTTTTGGATGTGGCATTTTGCTACAAATTTAAAGGGTAATAATTATTTTCCTGTTAATTTCTTTAACGCCTCCCATCTGGGGTCTATG
>CANJWU010000002.1 GCA_947478655.1 Sphingobacteriales bacterium
ATGTTTACTTCAGCAAACCACCTACTATTTTAGAGCCAACTACTGCAGCACCTACACCTACTGCATTAGCAGCGAATGTAATTTCTATGTTCAGTAATGCATATACTAATGTTGGGGTTGATACTTGGAGAACTGGATGGTCAAATGCAACCTTAACTGAAATGCAAGTTGCTGGTGATGATGTAAAAAAATATTCAGCATTAGATTTTGTAGGTATTGAGACTACAGGTGCTAATTTAATCAACGCATCTACTATGACTCATTTCAACTTAGATGTATGGACACCAAACATGACTACTTTAAGAATTAAATTAGTTGACTTTGGTGCTGATGCTGCTTATGGTGGTGGTGATGATACAGAACATGAAATAACTTTAACCCCTACACAAAACGGATGGGCAAGTCTTAATATTCCATTAACTGACTTTACTAACTTAACCAACAAATCGCATATTGCTCAGTTAATTCTATCAGGAGCGCCTGTAGGTGCAGGTATTTGTTATATCGACAATGTATACTTCAGCAAACCTTTTGTAGGTATTAATAATACAAGCGCGGTTAGCTTAAATGTTTATCCTAATCCTACTGCAAACACAGTTACGATAAAAGGTTTAAATGTGAATGAAATTAACATCGCAAAAATTTATTCTATTGAAGGAAAATTAGTTGCTACACAAAATGTTTCTGCAAACGGAACAATTGACTTAGCAAATTTCACAAATGGAACTTATTTAGTGAAAGTAAATGAAAAAGTTGCAAGAGTAGTTAAAAACTAATCATTGTAATTTATACATCATAAAAAAGGCTCGAACAATGTTCGAGCCTTTTTTTGTTTCCAATGGGTTTGTTTATTAGTCTAATATACAATTAGCTTTTGGGTTATATTCGCGCCTTCTGCTTGCATCGTTACAAAATATATACCAGGATTAAATTCAGCTAAATTAATAGTTTGCTGCGTTTTACCTGCATTCCAATGTTGATTTTGTAATTGCTGAATCACTCTACCTAATTGATCTCTGATCAATATTTTAGCTTCACATGGTTTCGCAAAATTTAATGCCAATTCAAACTGTTGGTTTGCTGGATTTGGCGATAAATTCATCATTGGCGACAGCAAAGGATTAACTCCTACAGAAGAAATCACTGCTAGTTGATTGTATTTTGCTTGGGCTGCTTGCGCACTTGCCTGTAAGTCGGCTAAACTATCGCCAGCAATAAAGGCAAAAGCAACAGTTGCTTCGGCCGCAGAATCAATTTCGTATGGACCAGCTGCAATAGTGTATTGAACATCTAAACCCGTTCCGGTAAAACCTAAACTTTCGTTTACAATTCCACTCGACATGGTCAAATATTTTTCTGCAATAGAAAAACCGTTTTCTTGTGGGTCGCCTGGTATAGAATAAGATTGTCCGTAAAAATTAGCAGTCGCTTCGTGCGATAATAATTTTACAGCACCCATTGGATCACCAGCGGTGGTAGACATCGCCACTCCCATTTTATAGGTAGAATCCCATAACACTTTATTGGTTGCCGAATTGACAATGTCCCAGTCTAAGAATAAACCAATATGCATACCTGTAAGTTTGGTGGCAGTGGTATTTTTAACTTTATATTCTACAATAATAAATTTATCGTTTGGCATTTGGCTCCAAGCCATTTCCCGATGTGCAATCAATAATTGCTGCGAAGGTAATGCAGCGGCATCATTAAATTCTCCTTCCGAATAAAAATCAAAACCTTGTTTATTTACTTTGGCTACTCTTTTGGTGGCCACAAAATTTTCGTCGGGTGTAGTTGCTTCAGATCTTGCGTTATTAGAAACGGTAGTGCTGTTTTGCCCAATCATTAGGGCAGCTTCGTATAACATGCTTACGCCTTTATAAACAACCCCTAAACCGCCTGTTCCATCTCCATTACGATAGCCAACTCTACCTATACCTGTAGCAGTACTTTGAATTTGATTTACCACAATATTTAAAGAAGAGATATTGACTTCTACACTAAAGAATTCTGCATCGACATACGAACCATCTGCATAAGCAATTTTAAAATTAACTTTAGTATTTTCTGCAGTACCAGCTTTTACAATAAATTTAACAGGAGCAATATCTTGTGGTTGCAAGGTTCCCATCACACCCAAATTAATAGAGGTGTTTAATAGTGTAACAGCAGCCGAAGTGGTACTTATCGTTGCCATTAAATTACTTGTTGGATCTAAATAATTCACTAATCTTAAATTCATGGAGATGGTGTCGCCAATCACAAATGCACCATTATTTTTATCCACAAAATCTTTTTGAACAATCCTAACCGAAGGCGAAGTTTCGGTTAAAGCTCTGTATAAATTAATTCTGCCTTTACCTAATTTATCTTTGTAACGCGTAGCGCTTTTAGAATATACATCATCAGCAGTTACCCTTAATTTTTCGCCCACTTGCATACCAATGTAATTTGGATAATATGATTTTACAATAGCAGCTGCACCGGCTGTAATAGGCGAAGCCATAGACGTTCCATCGTAAGAATTATAAGAATTATTATAGGTTGTACTATAAATTCCAGATCCAGGCGCGGATACATCTACGCTATAATTATAAGTAGTAAAATTAGATGCTTTATCGGTTGCAGTAGAAGAAGCGACCGACAAAACATTATCATATGATGAAGGATATTGCGCGGCATCGATGCCATCGTTACCTGCTGCAGCAACTACTAAAGCGCCTTTGGCTGCGGCGTAATTAATAACATCTTGTCCGAAGTTTCCACCACCAGCACCACCCCAAGAACAATTAATAATTGATGCGCCATGATCTACCGCATATACTATACCTTCGTAACCCGAATAAATTGCATTTTCGTAAGGATCTGGTGCACATTTAACGAATAACAATTTACACTTGAAACCAATACCAGCTATACCCGTATTATTGTCGGCTACCGCCGAAGCATCGCCACCAACATGCACTCCGTGGTCGTTACCGCCCATTTGCACATTCGGATCACCATCCGGCACAAAATTAGTACCAGATGCGCCAATCATATCCCAACCTTTATAATTATCAATATAGCCATCGTTATCATTGTCGATGCCATCAATTGGATCCGCATAATTATATTTCACATTGGCTGCTAAATCTGGATGATCTAAATCTCCTCCCGTATCCACAATGCCAATAACCGTATTGGTATCCCCTTTAGAAATATTCCAAGCTTGATATGCTTTGATTATTTTTTGATAATAATTTTTAGGTGATAAAGTATCTGGATCATTTGGCGTATAAGACAAATGATAAATAAAAGAAGGCTCTGCATAAACAATTGCTTTGGATGTAAGCAACTCGTTTATCGCTTCCGTAATAGACCAAGCAGCAGCATAATGCAACTCGTAGAGTGCAGTAATATCGGGCGCTTGCTGGCCATTCATTAATTTCGATTGCAATGGCAATGCATTAGGGAACAACTGCCTTACCTTTGTAACATTTAATTTTGAAAAAGCATTTTGCAAACTTGGAATAGCGATACTATTTTGAGTACAATTACTTTTTTGTGTAGCTGCAATTTTTACAATTACCACACCAGCTATATAATCTTTAGTAGTTACTGTTGCAGGTAATGCATAGCTGCGAGCCAAAACATTGCGATTAACATTTAATTGTGTTGGATTTTTTGCTGAAACAAATTGTGTCGAAAAAAACAAGGTGCAACATAAAATGGCCTTAGTAAAATTTAATTTCATTTATTTTTTATTTAGGTTTGGAATTTATAAGTTTAAATATAATTTTTTTAGCTTATAATTGGAGAATAAGCCCAAAAAAAATCGATTAATCCCTTATTTATTGCCCACAAAACCTAATTTACATGCTTGTTCATTCTTTACTTTTTTGCACCATAATTATTAATATTTGTTTTACAATTGTCGATTTGATGATTAGAAAAACGAGTTTAAATGTAAATTCTGCAAAATATATAGCCCAAAGAAGTACACTTACGGTTTGTTTTACCTCAATTTGGATGTGGCTTGTAAATGGATTTAGTATTCCAATTGATACAACAACTAGCATTCAAATGATAGGCTGTGCATTGATATGCGGCATTGGCTTATTTACTTTTATTGAAGCTACAAAACATCTTGCATTTTCAAACCTATTGTTTATTCAAGCCATCGGTCCTATTATACAACAAGTTATTGCTAAGTATTTATTTAACGAATCCATGAAGTGGAGTTTACAAATCTCCTTTACCATAGCAATTATTGGTGTATTGATTCAATCTAAAATACCTAAAAATACAAAAGGCATCATCCTTGCTTTGATTAGTATTATTTCCTGGACTTTGGGTTACAGTTTAATGTCTATTCCGCTTAAAAATACCGAAATGGTTTGGAGCGTATTAATTGTAGAAGGCACCATTTTAAGCATGGCAATTATTGGATTGTTCATTCGAAAAAATGCAAAAGAATTTATTCAAACTCGCATTCCTAAACCGGTGATTTTAATTGCAGGAATAACTGTGATTGGTTCATACATGTTGAATTACACCTATAAACATTTTCAAATAACCAACATAGCCTGGTTAAACTTGATATTTTTACCAGTAACTGTTATTGCAAGTCAATTAATATTTAAAGAGAAAATAAGCAAGTTAGAAATTATCAGCAATGTGCTTATTTTTATTGCTTTTGCCTTTTATCAATTAGCTGAATAAACTTATTTTTTTTGATTGAGTTCTTTCAGCATATTATCGAACTGTTCTAAGCTCAATCTTTTAGCTAAAATATTTTTATCCTTATCTAATAAATACATAGTGGGCGTTTGATACGCATTATATAATTGTTGATAGCTAGGCAAGCCCTTTTTAGTTCTTGATTCACGCTCAATAACTGGTTCGTATAAATTGATCCAATTTTTAAAATCGTGTTCCGAAAGGTATTTTCGCCACTCGCCTTCGTGGGCTGCTTCGTTATTAATCGTAATTATTTTTATCCCATATTTTTTCCACGAAGCATTGTAAATACTGTCAACTCTGGGCAATTCTTTCTGACAGACATCACATGTAGGATCCCAAAAAACAACAAAGGAATAATTTGCGACTATCGCATAAAGCGATTGAGGATTTCCATTGATATCAATTAAATCAAAATTAGCAGCTTTCACTCCCAATTGATTGGCGATTAATTTATTTGCTGTTTGAATGATTGTTTTTTTATCTTTTGCATTTAACAAAATGGTGTCGCCTTTCAAATAATAATTTTGATATAAATGAACAAATACTTTGTCTTGTCCCAAATAGGCCGGGTTCATAAATTTATTACTAAACTTAGATAATAAATAAAAATACATGTCGGCATTTGGCTTGGCATCTGCTAGCATTTGATCAACAATTGGAATAATAGAATCAACTGTTGGTGAAACATAATATTTAAAAAACTCTTCTAATTTAGGTTCGAAAAATGGCGTTTTAATAAAGGCTGCATTCGTCAAATCGATACCATCCCAATAATGAATTTTATAGTAAGACAACTGCGCAGGTTGGCTTAAGAGTGTTTTAGGCAGTGGGCTTGGGAGTTTAGGCCTTTCCATGGCAATAAAAAATTGTGCCAATAAACTCTTAGGTTGCTCCTTAATTAAGTTAATTCTATATTGATCGATGGATTGTGTTAAAACTTGAATTTTACTTTGAATTTTTAATGAATCGGCTTTTGATTTTGCAGATAATAATGCTGCTCTATTTTGATTAATTTCCGGCACTGCTTTTCTTACAAATTCGTTATAAGCAGTGTAAAGTAGGTTTTCGTTTCCCCCTTGTACTTTATAGTTGGCCGTTTCGTAATTTATTTCTTCTATTTGAATTTGCTGATCATCGTTAGCCACAATAAAATCTAATAATTGAATTTTACGATGGTCTTGCAAAAAATAAATGCCTGGACTTAATTTAGTTGCTGACTTAAAAAGACCATTTCCACTAGAGTCTAAGATGATGCTGTCAACATACTGATTGAACTTTCCATAGAAGTTCCCTAAATAAACGCGCTTAGCTTTGCTTTCTTTAGATTTAAAAGAAATTTGATAGCCATTTGGAATAGCCATTGATAAAGTAAAATTTAACGTTAAAAATAAAAACGCTACTAATACAAATTTAATTTTCATTTAATTTTCAATTTAATGATATGCACTTAAAATCTTTGATTGATCAAATTAAATAATTGCGACTTACTATTTATCTTTAATTTTCTATAAATATTTTTTATATGAATTCTAACTGTATCGATTGAAATACCATGCGCTAAGGCAACCGCTTTATATGACAAGCCATTTAATATCCCATCAGCTATTTCTTTTTCGCGGGGCGACAAACTTTCTAAAGTAAAAGTGGGTGATTGAAAATTCTCTATCACTTTTCTAGCAATACTTGGAGTCATAAATGCGCCGCCATTAGCAATAATATTTAGCACCTCTTCGTAGTTTATATCGAAACTTTGTTTATCTAAAAATCCTAATGCCCCTTTTTTCAATGCCTTAAAAATAGTTTCCTGATCGTCTTTTATGGTATTCATTAGAATCAATGAATCTGGATATTTTAATAAGATAGGCTCGATAGCATCTAAGCCATTCATTTCGGGCATCATTACATCTAATAAAATAATATCAAATTGTAAATTATCTGCTAAAAATAAAACAGGATTTAGATAAGTCTTCAGGACTTCGAAATTTTGAATTTCATTGATCTTACTGCTTAAATAATGTGTTAAAACAACATCATCTTCAATGATCACTACTTTATAAGTTTTATCCATTTTTTTAATTATTTAATTGGGAAAGTAAATACTATTTGCAAACCTTTTCCTTGTGTATTTTTTCCAAATTTAACAAATCCGTGGTTCCTTGCAACACGCTTATTGATGTTTTGAATGCCATTACCTACCGATTTATTCAAAATTTCTTCATTAAAACAACCGTTGTCTATCACCTTGATGATGATTTTCTTAGCATTAATCATCAAATCAATGATAACTAAATCTGCTTGTGCATGTTTTTGAATATTATTTAATGACTCAAAAACACATAAATTAATATCTCTAAACAATGCATTGTTTATTACCACATTTTGAAAACCATTCATGTTCGAATAAAAATTCAGCATATCTGAGCCTAATATACTGATCGCCATTTCATTGATTTTGTCGGATAATTGTTCGGCTTTAAATTTAGGCTTATTCATGGTATTGATATACGCTCTCAAACTAAACAATGCATCATTGAGGTAAGATAGCGCTTTGGTTCCCTCTCCCTTGTTTTCCATTTTCAATAGGAATAATGCACGTGTAAGCATAGTGCCCACTTCGTCGTGTAAATCCATGGATATATTCTCTTTAGTTATTTGCTCAATTATATTTTTTCTGTAAATCGCATAGATAAATAAAGAAAAACCAGCGATTACTAATATAATTAATCCCAATAAAAATACATTAGACTTGTAAAATGATATAAATGCTTTGATTGCAATTGGTTTCATTTCCGAAATTCTTCCATATTCGTCGAACGACCTAACATAAAACAAATGATTACCTGGCTTTAAATTAAATAATGATACTACAAACTTATCATTTGTATTTAACCATGGTCCATCATCGATTCTATATTCGAGTGTTGATTTATTTGATTTGAGTATATTACTGGTTCCCAAAAAAATTTGCAAATATTGATTATCCGCATCTATGGATATCTCTTCTTGATTAAATTTCTTAAAAATGGTATCATTCCTTGTATAAATATCATATCCAGTAACTATTGGAGGGTTTAAGGCTGCATCAAAAGAATATAAAGTTGGATTGATAATATCATATCCACTCAATCCGCCGAATATTAAATTGCCATTGGAAATTTTAGTTACAGAAGCAAAATTAAACTCGGTATTAAATAAATTATTTTTGCTTGTCAGTCGAATAAATTTATCGTTTTGGGGGTCAAAACCAATAATGCCTAAATAGGTTCCCATCCAGATTCGATGATAATTATCTTCAATCAAACTAACTGTTTTGCGACTGAGGAAAATTTGACTGGGTAAATCTCTAAGGTATCGGCTGCTTTTCCTATCATAAACAGATACTCCATTATCATGTGCAACCCAAATTTCGTTTCGACCAAACGGCATTAATAATGCAGAATATTGCACAGCTATTTCATTTTGCTGTTGATTATTAATGGCCGTTAATCCTTCGAATTGCTGATCACATACAAACAATCCATTAGTAGTGCCAAACCAGTATTTCTTTGTTTGCTCATCATAAAGAATGGCCCTAATGGTATTGTAATTTTTTAAAAAATCTATTGTTTTAGTTTGGCCTGAAGTTAAATCGTGAATAGCTAAAAAGCCATTGCCACCTGCTAAGATTCGATGATGCAGTGTATCAAAATAGACCGACACATAACTTTTTTTATTTTGACCAAAGGCCAACTGTTCTATTTTTCCGTTTTTAATATTGACTTTTTGAAAACCACCTAAATCGACTGCAGCATAAATATAATCACCATGCAAAATTGTCTGATTAAAGGATATTATCTCATTTCCTAATTTAACATATCGCCCATTTTCATAAACCACATTATAGGGATAACCCATCAAAATCAATGCGCCTGATTTTGTTTCGACTATTGACCTTCTTATTCTTATGGTATTTTCAAAAAGTGAAATATTATCGTCTATTTTTTCGGAAGTATTACCCTGTTTACTAATCAATAATAATCCTTGACCTGTTCCAATAAAAATATTGTTTGTATCAATAATATGCATGGACAACAACTCACAATTCAGAATTTCATCAAATAATAATTTATCGTTTTTATTTGGAGCAATTTTAGCTAGGTATTTATTATTTATAATAATATACTGCCTTTCTTTGTTGAAATACTTATAATAAGCAATGAGATCTTCTTTATTTCGGTTAAAGGTTTTAAAGCTTACTTTTTCTGTTTCCTTTCCAGCAATATTAAATGCTTTAGAATCTGTGACAAATATTAAATTATCTGGACTGCTTTCGAATGAGTTTTTATAACCATCGGGTTTGATTTCATTGATTTTTTTCTTCGTTTTTAAATCATTGCAATCAAATGCAATTAGTCCAAATTTAGGTAGAGAAACATATACATCACCTTTATAAAATGTCATAATGCTGCCTGCATCGGAGTCAATTTTAATTTGTAAACGTACTTTTCCGTTTACCATTTTCTTAAGCCAGCCTTGCTCCGTTAAAACAATTAAAGTATTTTCATTAATAGGCTGTATATCATAAACGGGCTCGTTTACAATAGACTTATATTGATAGGTATTAAAATCAAAATAGAGACAGCCATTTTGTTCGTAATTTAAAAAAACACCATTTTGATATTTTTTCAGTTTTTGGTAACCTAAATTTTTATACCGAAGTTCCTTTGGAAAAAAGGTGTTGAAATTTCTTCCATCAAATCGAACCAAACCACTTTCGGTTGATAGCCATAAAAAACCATCCGCATCAGTGATTATATCAGAAATGTTTTTTTGAAAAAGTCCTTCACTTTCGTTGTAAAGTTTTGCATTAAAGTGTTGAGCAATTAAATTGCTGCTAATTATAGCCGAGAAAAATAATACCAAAACAAACTTCATTATCAGCTTGTCAAAAAGGCTTTTTAAGGACATTTTTTAATATTTCTTTAAAGGTAAATTATCTTTGGAACAAAAAAAACCCCACATGGCTGTGAGGTTTTTGTGGTGATACCTGGATTCGAACCAGGGACACAAGGATTTTCAGTCCTTTGCTCTACCAACTGAGCTATATCACCCTTTTGGGTCTGCAAATGTAACTGCTTTTTCCGGTTCTAGAAACTTTTTTTGAAAAAAGATGCCATTAGCCCAATTTAAAAGGTTTTTTTAAGATAAAATTCTCCAAAGAGGTGCCGATTTATTAAATTCGTATGCAAATTAGATCTCCTATGATTCTTCAATTCCTATTTCTTATTTTATTCATTGCCGCAGCAGGACTTTTTGCTAAAAATATTTCTAAAATTAGGCGTAACATTTTACTAGGCAGAGACTTAGATTTAAGCGATCAAAAAGGTTTAAGATGGATGAATCTATTAAAAGTTGCCATGGGTCAAAGCAAAATGGCAGCTAAACCCATTCCATTTTTATTGCATTTATGTGTTTATGTTGGATTTGTCATTATAAACATTGAATTGATCGAAATTGTGATCGATGGATTAGCAGGCACCCACCGAGTATTTGCGCCAATGATGGGTAGTTTGTATAATTTCTTGATAGCTAGTTTCGAATGGTTGGCTTTCTTGGTTTTATTGGCTTGCGTAGTTTTTATCAGCAGAAGAAATTTAATCAAACTCAAAAGATTTACGGGAACAGAAATGACCAAATGGCCAAAGTCTGATGCCAATTATATTTTAGTGATTGAAATTTTATTAATGTCGGCATTTTTATTAATGAATGCGGCAGATGCAAAATTACAATTTGCCAATGTAGCGCATTATATCAAAGCAGGTTCCTTTCCGGTGAGTGCTTTTTTACAAAATATTTTACCGAACGATGTGGCTAGCTTAATTGCCATCGAAAGAACTTGTTGGTGGTTTCACATCATTGGCATTTTTGCTTTTTTAAACTATGTGCCTTACTCTAAACACTTGCATATTTTATTTGCATTTCCTGCAAGTTATTATGGAAGTTTAAACGCAAAAGGTAAAATCAATAACATGCAAAGCGTGAGTAACGAAGTGAAAGCCATGCTTGATCCAACTTTTGTTCCTGTTCAAACAGAAAACCCTGGAAGATTTGGCGCAAAAGATGCAAGCGATTTAAATTGGAAAAATCTTTTAGATAGTTACGCCTGCACCGAATGCGGAAGATGTACTTCGATGTGTCCTGCAAATCAAACAGGCAAACTTTTATCGCCGCGAAAAATTATGATGGATACGCGTGATCGAATTACAGCAATAGGAAAGAATATAGACTTGCATGGAAAAGATTATAACGATAATGAAACGCTGCTGGACAATCATATAACAAGAGAAGAGTTATGGGCTTGTACCACTTGTAATGCTTGCACAGAGGCTTGCCCTATTAACTTAGATCCATTGTCTATCATCATAGAATTAAGAAGGTATTTAGTAATGGAAGAATCGGCAGCAACAGCAAGTTTAAATACTATGCAATCGAATATAGAAACTAACGGCACCCCTTGGAAATTTTCGAATAGTGAAAGAGCGAATTGGACTAATTAAAAAAATGACGCATTTAAAAGAAACAAAAAACGAAACTGGCGAATTAATAAGCCCTGTACTACCCGAAGAAATTAAAAATTATTTAATTGATATTGATGGTACGGTATGCGATGATATTCCAAACGAAGAGCCTTGGCGCATGAAAGATGCACAAGTATTTCCGGGTGCGCTAAGTACTTTAAACAAATGGTTTGAACAAGGTCATATCATTACTTTTTTTACTTCCAGAACAGAAGAACACCGAGCAGTAACCGAACAATGGTTGAACGAAAATGGATTTAAATACCATGGTATTTTATTTGGCAAACCTAGAGGTGGCAATTACCATTGGGTAGATAACCATATTGTTCGCGCCACCAGATATGAAGGCCATTTTACCGACCTTGTTTTAACTGATGCAAAAATTCAAGTATTTAATAACGAATCATAATAAAGTATAAAGATGGAATTTAAAGTGCCTACAATGGCCCAAATGATTGCAGATGGAGAAACTCCTGAAATTTTATTTTGGGTTGGTTGCGCAGGAAGTTTTGATGAACGCGCGCAAAAAATAACAAAAGACATCGCAAAAATTTTGCAGCATGTTGGCTTAAAATTTGCCATTCTTGGTACAGAAGAAAGTTGCACTGGCGATCCAGCTAAAAGAGCGGGTAACGAATTTTTATTTCAAATGCAAGCCATGGCAAACATTGAATTACTCAATGCTTACGAAATAAAAAAAATAGTAACAGGTTGTCCGCATTGTTTCAATACCATTAAAAATGAATACCCCGAATTAGGTGGCAACTATGAAGTCATTCATCATACTCAGCTTATACAAGGATTAATAGACGAAGGGAAATTAAAAGCGAGCAATGGCGAATATTTTAAGGGTAAAAAAATAACTTACCACGATCCTTGCTATTTAGGTAGAGCAAATGGAGTATACGAAGCTCCTCGCGAAATTTTGCAGCAATTAGATGCCGATTTAGTGGAGATGAAAAGATGTAAAACTACTGGCCTTTGTTGTGGCGCCGGAGGTGCACAAATGTTCAAAGAGCCAGAAAAAGGAAATAAAGATATCAATGTAGAAAGAGTAGAAGAAGCGCTATCGCTTAATCCTAATATTATAGCAGCTGGTTGTCCGTTTTGCATGACCATGCTCAGCGACGGTGTAAAACATTTTGAAAAAGAAAATGAAGTGCAAGTATTAGATCTTGCAGAAATAACAGCAAAAGCAAACGGCTTATCTTAAAAAAATGAATACGAACCATAGCGTTTGGGTATACCAAATTAATAGAAAATTAAATGCGCAAGAAGAAGCCCTTATTTTAGCAAAATTACAAGACTTTGCACAAAATTGGACTGCACACCAATCTCCTTTGCCCGCAAATGTGCTTATCAAATACCATCAATTTATTATATTAACAGCAGACGAAAGCAGCGTTAAAGCAAGTGGTTGCGCCATAGATAGCGCAACGCATGCCATGCAAGACATCGAAAAAGAATTTAACCTAAACCTTTTCGATAGGCAGTTGTTTACTTATAAAATAGCGGCCGAAGTTTTCACTTTAAATGCAACTGAATTTCAATTGGCCATAGACCAAGGCATTATCAACGAAGACACGCTCGTTTTTAATAATTTAGTGCGCAACACCGAAGACTTAGCTAAACAATGGGAAGTTCCATTAAAAAATAGTTGGCACCGCAATTTATTTAATATAAAAAATGAAAGCATTGAAAAGTAAATTATTCGTATTGCTAATTAATGTGGTTTTCTTTGCGCAATGCAAACCCGAAAGCCCTGCCGTTCCTGCTACGCAAACAAATACCATTGCCATAAAATTCAATCATTATATTGCAGATAGTTTACTTGTTTTAAATACCGTTAACTATAGCAATTCTATCGAACAAAATTTTACTGTAGATAAATTCAATTATTTTATCTCTAATATTATTTTAGAAAAAACAGATGGCTCAAGTTATATTGTACCACAAGACAGTTGTTATTTTTTAATTAAAAGTTCGAATAAAGCGAGTCAAAATATTAATATTAAAAATATTCCTGTAGGCAATTATCGTAAAATATCATTTATGATTGGCGTGGACAGCGCTAGAAGCTGCATGCCTGCAAGCGCTAGAACCGGGGCCTTGAATGTTGGAGCTGCAGCTGCCGATATGTATTGGACCTGGAATACAGGTTATATATTTTTAAAATTACAATGCATGCCAATTATTCCAAAAGGGGGAGATTCGAGTGCGGCAATTCCATATGTATATCATATTGGTGGATATGGCGGATTAAATAATCCTACTTTAAATAATATCCGATTAGTCCATTTGGATTTTGGCGAAAACTTAAACTTAATTGCAAATAGTACTACCGCACAAATTACAATCAAAGCAGATGCGCTCAAGGTACTCGAAGGAAGTACGCAAGTTGATTTAAATAACACACCTACGGTTATGCTTACTCCTTACTCTGCAAACATTGCGAATAATTATCAAAACATGTTTAGTATTACTCACATTACCAACTAGCAACATGCGCGCCTTTAAAATCTTTTTAGCTTGTTTATTCTTTATAGTGCTGAGTCAAGCTTGTACAAAAGAAATTAACCCCGAGGCCAGCTTTAAAGGCTTCGAAGCGCCCATTAATTTTCCTTTGGTACGCTATAATTTTAGCGCAAATCCAGTGAATAAAGCAGGTTTCGATTTAGGTAAAAAGTTATTTTACGATGGAATACTTTCTAGAGACGGATCTATTTCTTGTGGCAGTTGTCATCAACAGGCTGCTGCGTTTGCACATTTAGACCATACGATAAGCCATGGGATAGATGATAAACTTGGTAATAGAAATGCACCTGTTTTGCAAAATACCGCATGGCAAAAATATTTTGCTTGGGATGGTGGCATTTTTCATTTAGATGAATTCCCAATCAATCCCATTACCAATCCAGTAGAAATGGACGAAAAAATGCCGGAACTGCTCAGCAAATTAAATGCAAATAGCACTTACCGCGCGATGTTTAAAAAAGCTTTTAATAAAGATTCTGTCGATTATGCTTCTTTAACCATGGCGCTTTCTCAATTCATGAATATGCTCGTGAGTAACCAATCTAGATACGACGAATACCTTTTGGGCAATACATCTGCGCTTTCCGAAAATGAAAAAGTAGGTTTAAATTTATTTATGAATAAATGCAATAGCTGTCATACGGCCCCTTTATTTACCGACAATAAATTTCATAATACCGGTTTAACAACTAGTTCGGATTTAGGCAGAGCAACCGTTACAGTGCAAGATTCTGATTTGTATAAATTCAAAACACCTTCGCTTAGAAACGTAGAAAAATCATATCCATATAATCATAATGGTAGAGCCGCAACACTAGAAGCCGTTCTAAAACATTATGCTTCTGAAATTAAGCCAGGCACCACGGTAGATAGCAGATTGATTGGTGGCTTGGGATTAACGGCATTAGAACAACAACAAATTATTGCCTTCTTAAAAACATTAACCGACACTCATTTTTTAACCGATAGCCGATTTTCGGAATAATTATTTTTTACTGCTGTTGATGACTTCTTGATAAAATGCTTCGTATTGAGGCATGATTAAAGCGATGTCAAACGTTTTTGCATGAGCCAATGCACGCGCTTTAAAAGCATCTAATCGCTCTTGATTTTCGAGAATATGAATTGCATTAGCGGCCATGCCGTCTATATCGCCCACTTCATTTAAAAATCCTGTTACACCATCAATATTTAATTCTGGTATTCCACCCGCATTAGAAGAGATGACAGGCAATTTACAAGCCATGGCTTCTAATGCAGCTAAACCAAAACTTTCGGTTTCTGAAGGCAACAAAAATAAATCAGAAACAGAAAGAATTTCTTCTACTGCATCTAACTTACCTAAAAAACGCACATTGTCTTTTAAGTTTAACTCACGAACCAATTGTTCCACCTCTGTTCTTTCTGGACCATCTCCTGCTAATAATAATTTTGCAGGAATTTTCTCCACAATTTTCGCAAATATCTTCACCACATCGGGCACTCTTTTTACTTTTCTAAAATTAGAGGTGTGCACAATGATTTTTTCTTCGTTTGGTGCAATGGCAATTTTAAAATGGTTTTGTGCTTTATGTTGAAAACGATTGAGGTCGATAAAGTTTGGGATAACTTTAATGTCTTTTTTTATTTCGAAAAACTTACAAGTGTCGTTTTTTAAATCTTGAGATACTGCCGTTACCCCATCCGATTGATTGATAGAGAAAGTAACTACTGGCTTATAGGTTCTATCTTTACCAACCAAAGTAATATCTGTACCGTGTAAAGTTGTCACCACCGGAATGTGTATGCCATTAGACGCTAAAATTTGCTTGGCCATATAAGCAGCCGAAGCATGTGGAATGGCATAATGCACATGTAATATATCCAATTGTTCATAAGAAACCACATCGACTAATTTACTAGCCAAGGCCAACTCGTAAGGTGGATAATCGAACAAAGGGTATTTAGAAACCGTTACTTCGTGGTAAAATAAATTCTCAGAGAAAAAATCTAATCGTGCGGGTTGACTATAAGTAATAAAATGAACTTCGTGTCCGTGGTCTGCTAGCGCCTTACCCAGTTCTGTCGCAACCACGCCAGAACCACCAAATGTTGGATAACAAACAATTCCTATTTTCATTTTATATTATTTAGTATTAATTTAAAACCACAACAAATCGAAACGCAAAATGTTAGGATACTTGCTTCCTTATTTTTGAAGGTTTTTTGATCACTATGGGTTGCGGTACTTTTACATAATAACCTGTTCCATCATATACTCTTTTACGAGGATGATCTGTACATTTTTCAGAACAACAACCTTGCATTTTTTCGCCACATGCATCACATTGGGTAATGTGTTCGTTGCATTCGGGATTAGCACAGTTAATCATTTTATCTGTAGTACTTCCGCAATTATAACAAGTAGCTATTACTTCTGGGTTAACTTTGTTGATCGCTACTGTTAAGCGATTATCAAACACATAACATTTGCCATCAAAATTTTCGCCACCTACTTCTTTACCGTATTTTACTATACCACCATGTAATTGATACACCTCCGGAAAGCCTTGTTTTAAAAGGTATGCGCTTGCTTTCTCACATTTAATTCCGCCAGTACAATAAGTTAATATTTTTTTGTCTTTGTACTGTGCCAACTCATTAATCATGGATGGAAAATCCCTAAAGTTTTCGATATCTAAGGTAATCGCATTTTTAAATCGCCCCACTTGGTGTTCGTAATTTGAACGAACGTCTAATACCACCACATCTTCTCTATTCATCATAGCTAGAAAATCTGCTGGTGCCAAATGTTTACCCGTTTCTTTTGTTGGATCAATTATACTTGGATCTTTTAAACCAGAGTGCACAATTTCGGATTTATACCGCACATGCATTTTAATAAAAGTAGGTTCTGATACTTCGTCTATTTTAAAATCGGTATGCGCAAAACGCGGATCTGCCAAAACAGCTGCTCGGTATTGTTGACAGCTTTCGGCAGTTCCGGAAACGGTGCCGTTCAGGCCTTCGTCGGCAACAATAATTCGGCCAACTAAACCGATAGATTTACAAAATGCTAAGTGATCTGCTGCGTATTGCTCCGCATTCTCAATGCGTGCATAGCAATAATAAAGGAGTGTTTCGTATGTATTCATAACCTTTGATACCGGTGTAAACGGCGTTAAATGGAATACAAAAATAACAAATATTGTCTATTTTTGTTATTTTTACCCTAAATATCGACCATATGTACCATACGCTTCAACCAGTACTACAAAAAGAATTAGCAGAAATTGAAAATGCAGGCTTAACCAAAAGAGAACGCATCATTACCTCTGCTCAAGGAGCAGAAATTACTATTGCAGGCGGACAGCAAGTAATTAATTTTTGTGCCAATAATTATTTAGGCTTATCCTCCCATCCAAAAGTAATTGAAGCAGCTAAGCAAGCCATCGACACCCATGGTTTTGGCATGTCATCTGTTCGATTTATTTGTGGCACACAAGACATACATAAAACTTTAGAAGAAAAAATTTCTGCCTTTTTAGGCACAGAAGATACCATACTTTATGCCGCAGCATTCGATGCCAATGGCGGTGTATTTGAACCCTTGTTTAACGAACAAGATGCTATTATTTCTGACGAACTCAACCATGCCTCTATTATTGATGGGGTAAGATTATGCAAAGCACAACGCTTCCGCTACTTGCACGACAACATGGAAGATTTAGAAATTAAATTGCAAGAAACCGCACATTTGCGTCACCGCATCATTGTTACAGATGGTTCGTTTTCGATGGATGGTACGATTGCACAATTAGATAAGATTGCTGTTTTAGCAGAAAAATATAATGCCTTAATTATG
>CANJWU010000003.1 GCA_947478655.1 Sphingobacteriales bacterium
CATTTAAATAATAAAAATTCAAAAGATGAAAATATTTAAAAAAATAACCTTCCTGATTGTGCTTTTAGTAGCAACCACTAGCTTTAACGTGAGTGCAGAAACCGCAGACGAGGATAACTATAATACCGGAATTTTATCAAACGATGAATTACCAAGAATGGAATTTGATTTTGGTCCAAGTGCAGATGCAGTGGCACCAGGTGGAGGTCCCGGAACAGTTCCGGGTTTTGATGACCAAACCAATGATATTCCAATTGATGGTGGCATCTCTGTTTTATTGGGCGCAGGCTTTGCTTATGGCGCGGCACGATTAAGAAAGAAAAAAGAAGATACTGATTTGTTTATTTAAGCAATCGCAAAATCATACAGCAACAAAAAAGGGTCCTTTCTATCGAGAGGCCCTTTTTTTATGTCATTCAAAAAAATAGGTATGATTTATTGTTTAGTCTTACTGTTATTCATAAAACTTGGTCTATATAGTATAGCTATCAAATAAAGAATATTCATAAAAATATTGAGAAATAATACGAAGCTGTTAGTTATTGATGAAAAGTCAATAGATGTGAATGCAAAAGCTGCAATGATGAGCAAAAAACAGATGATTAGATACCAAAGCTTTAAATTTGCGGTATAATCATTCATTATTTCATTTGTCCTTATTATCTTAAAAAAGAGGAATGCACATAAAGTTAAAGTAGTAAAACTTAATATAAATCTTATTATTTGTAAGTAAATACCATACTTTATTGTTGAAATATGCAAAGGCATTGGCATAATAAAACTAAAATAAGACAATATGGAAACGTGTGTTAATATGATAAATAGAGTATAGATAATATATTTAGGCTTTATTTTGTTGTCTTTTATATGTGCTAATATCAAAACCATACAACTTGCTAGTAGGGTATTTGGTAAAACAACCAACCAGCGGCTATAAGCAAAATTTATAAAATAAAAATAGCCTATCGCTTTACAAAAGAATCCGATTGAACCAATTAACAATAAATACCTGATGGCTAAAGGTCTTTTAAATTTAGATAAAATATCAAAAAATAGCTTAAAAGCTAATAAGAGCAATAAAAAAGCAAAATAGTTTAGGTAATTATTCCACATATATTTTTAACAAGCAAATCTATTATTGGGTTAGGCCATGAAGTTAAAAAAAAATAATAGCTGCACAATAGAAAAGTGCATGTGAAAATAAAAGCTAACAAAGATGTAACCTTTTACAATCTTGTTTTTATAAAAAATAGGATGGAAAGCTTATAGTGGTAGCAATGAATCTTTAAAGAATCCTAACAAAAAAGGCTCGGAAAATTCCGAGCCTTTTTTTGTTATGGTTGATAAGGTTTTATTTTACTGCATGTACAATCGCTTTGAAAGCTTCTGGATTGTTCATTGCTAAATCTGCTAATGTCTTACGATTTAAATCAATGTTTTTTGCGTGTAATTTACCCATAAATACAGAGTATGACATTCCATGTAAACGCGTACCAGCATTGATACGTTGAATCCATAAACCCCTAAATTCTCTTTTCTTTACTTTTCTATCACGATATGCATATTGCATACCTTTTTCTAAAGTGTTTTTAGCAATTGTAAAAACTTTACTTCTTGAGCCCCAAAAGCCTCTTGCAGCTTTTAGTACTTTTTTTCTTCTGCGGCGGGCCGCTACTACGTTAACCGATCTAGGCATTTTTTTACGTTTTTTGGTTTCGGCGTCTTTCGAACTTAATACCGGGTACCTGGTTAAAAATTAATTAATTATTCGTCTTTCCGAATGTCTGGTAATTACTTACCCATGCAAAGCATTCTTTCAACATTGCCTCTATCTGCATCTGTTACATAAACAGTTCCAGTTAAACCACGTTTTTGTTTCGTAGTTTTCTTGGTTAAGATGTGACGTTTGAAAGCGCTCTTTCTTGCAATTTTACCTGTTCCAGTGAGCTTAAAACGCTTCTTAGCACTGGAATTAGTTTTCATTTTTGGCATCGCTTTATTTATTTAATTGTTTGTTATTTTTTAGCTTTTGGAGCAATAGAAATAAACATTCTTTTACCCTCTAATTTTGGCAATTGTTCTACTTTTCCAACATCTTCTAGCGCTTGGGCAAATCTTAATAATAAAATTTCGCCTTGCTCTTTGTATACAATTGCTCTTCCTTTAAAATGAACAAAAGCTCTCACTTTTGAACCTTCTGTTAAGAAATTAGTCGCGTGTTTTAATTTAAACTCGAAATCGTGGTCATCGGTGTTTGGTCCAAATCTGATTTCTTTTATGACAGTTTTAGCTGCCTTCGCTTTAATTTCTTTTGTTTTTTTCTTTTGTTCGTAAACGAACTTATTGTAATCAATTATTTTACAAACAGGTGGTACAGCATTAGGCGAAATTTCTACCAAATCTAATCCCTGTTCTTCAGCAATAGCTAATGCTTCAGAGATTTTGTAGATTCCGGGTTCTATTCCTTCGGCAACTAAACGAACTTCCGTTACACGGATTAATTCGTTGATTTTGTGTTCCGCCTCTTTTTTTCTACTATTCCTAAAATCTGGTCTAGGTCTGGGTTTATGAAAACTCTGTGCTATTGGTATATCCTCCTATTTTGTTATTAAATGGTTATTTCTTTTTTAATTAGATCTGCAAAGGCTTCCATACTCATCGCACCTAAATCACCTTCTCCATGCTTTCTAACCGACACTAAGCCATCTTCAGATTCCTTTTCGCCTACAATTAGCATAAATGGAATTTTTTTGACTTCTGCGTCTCTGATTTTCTTCCCAATCTTCTCATCTCGGTTGTCAATCAGCCCGCGAATATCGTAATTATTTAGTGAATTTGAAATATTTTTTGCGTAATCGGCATATTTTTCGCTAATCGGCAAGATAATATATTGATCGGGGCTTAACCATAATGGAAAATTACCCGCACAATGTTCTATTAAAACAGCCACAAAACGCTCTAAAGAGCCAAATGGAGCCCTATGAATCATAACAGGGCGGTGTTTTTGATTATCGCTTCCGGTATATTCTAATTCAAATCTTTCGGGTAAATTATAATCGACTTGAATGGTTCCTAATTGCCATTTTCTGCCAATCGCATCTTTGACCATGAAATCGAGTTTAGGGCCGTAAAATGCTGCTTCTCCAAGTTCTACTACAGTTTGTAAACCTTTTTCTGCGGCAGCTTCTATAATTGATTGTTCTGCTAATTGCCAATTTTCATCAGAACCAATGTATTTAGACTTGTTTTCGGGATCTCTTAAAGAGATTTGGGCCGTATAGTTTTCAAAACCCAAAGCACCAAAAACATATAATACCAAATCAATCACCTTTTTAAATTCTTCTTTCACTTGATCTGGGCGACAGAATAAATGCGCATCATCTTGTGTAAAGCCACGCACCCTAGTAAGCCCGTGAAGCTCTCCGCTTTGCTCGTAGCGGTAAACAGTACCAAACTCTGCAAAACGAACAGGTAAGTCTTTATACGACCTTGGTTTGATTTTATAAATTTCGCAATGATGTGGGCAATTCATGGGTTTCAAGAAAAACTCCTCTCCTTCTTGAGGCGTTTTTATGGGTTGAAAAGAATCTGCACCATATTTTTCGTAATGACCAGAGGTCACATATAAATTTTTATGCCCTATGTGTGGCGTTATTACTGGCTCGTAGCCTGCTTTAATTTGTGCTTTTTGTAAAAACTGGGTGAGTCTTTCTCTTAACATCGCCCCTTTGGGTAACCACAATGGTAAGCCCATGCCAACTTTTTCAGAAAAAGCAAAAAGCTCTAACTCTTTTCCTAATTTCCTATGGTCTCTTTTTTTCGCTTCTTCTAATAATTCGAGGTAGGCTGTTAATTCAGAAAGTTTAGGAAAAGTAACTGCATATATTCGAGTTAATTGTTTGTTATTTTCATTACCTCTCCAATAAGCACCGGCCACACTCATTAGCTTTACGGCCTTTACAAATCCAGTGTTTGGAATATGTGGGCCTCTGCATAAATCGGTAAAATTACCTTGTTCGTAAAAAGTAATTTGACCATCAGTTAAGCTTTCTAATAAATCTAATTTATACTCATCTCCTTTGGCTTGGAAATAATTAATGGCATCGGTTTTACTAATTTCTTTTCGAATAAATTCCGATTTAGCTTTCGCCAATTCCATTATTTTTTCTTCAATTTTTTTGAATTCATCAGAAGAAAATTCTCTATCGCCAAAATCTACATCATAATAAAAACCAGTTTCAATGGCAGGTCCAATTCCAAATTTTGTGCCTGGATACAATGCTTCTAGGGCTTCTGCCATGATGTGAGCAGAAGAATGCCAAAAAGTGGCTTTACCTTTATCGTCGTTCCAGGTTAATAATTTTAAATTTACATCTGTATGAATAGCCCTATTAGCGTCCCAAACTTCTCCATTGATTTCTGCCGCAAGAACATTACGCGCTAAACCTTCAGAAATACTTAAAGCAACCTGATAGGCAGTTATTCCATTTTCATACGATCTTTGCGATCCATCAGGTAAGGTAATATTTATCATTTTTATTTTTTTATTGATTGCTTAGCGCTGCGAACTCTGTCGAGTCCTTGGGCTGCTAATGTATAATTATCTTTTAAACTCAATGCGTATTCAAAATCGGCTATTGCCGCGTCATCATTAGATTTGGCCTCGTTACAAAGGCCTCTCATATAAAATGCTTCGGCATATTTTGGATTATTTTCAATGGCCTTATTGAAGTTTGCCGCAGCTATTTCAATCACTCTTAAATTATAATGTAAAATACCTAAATTATAAAAAGCAGCTGCATTGTGTTTGTCAATTTCCACCACTTTGGTATAATCCTGAATGGCTTTATCAAACTCCGAAACTAATTGATAGTAATAAGCCCTACCATAAAATGCTTCGGTTTTTGTTGGATCTACTTTAATGGCAGAAGTAAAATAATCTATTGCCATTTTATTTCTAGCAGGAATAGCCAGCAAACCCAATTGCATATAGGCTTTATAGTTATCGGGATCTTGTTCAATAGCAGTTTGAAAATTAGCATTTGCAGCAACAGTATCTGCTTTTTCTTTATAAATCATTCCTTTCCAAAAATAGCCATCGCTATAATATTTATTGATTCTTAAGCCATTGTTGATTTGCTTAAATGCCAAATCGTATTTTTTTGCTAAGAAAAATAATTCACCCATTTTAACATGGGTCATGTAACTTGATTTGTTAATAGATAAAGCTTTTTCTAAAGCCAACTTAGCTTGTGCAGGCTCAGCTTTCATTAAATGATAATCTGCTAAACTATTGTAAAGTGGCATGTAAGTAGAATCAATTGCGAACCCTTTAATTAAATCTTCGTAGGCCGCATCAAGGTTTTGATGCCTTACTAAATAGGCCGCACGAGCAGCATATACAGATGGGTCTCCGGATCTATTTTTTACTTTTTCGTTTAAGTCAATTAATTCTTTTGGAATTTGATCACCAGAAATGATGGCAGAATCTTTAGCAACAGATGTATTGTTGCTGGCCGTATCTGATTTTGGGGCAGCATTACAAGCAAATAAGATAGAAACGATTAAAAAAGAAAGTAAAAAATTCTTCATGGCGCTAATTTAGCAAAAAAGGCCCTAATTTGAAAGGCAGGTAGCCAAAAGATCCACAATATGGATCGTTTTTATCGATAAATTGTTTTTATCGATATAAGCCTGCATGTGCATTAAACAAGAAATATCGGTGGAAACAATGTAATCCGCTCCTGTTTTAATGGCATTGAGCACCTTTTGTTCGGCCATGGCAGTAGAAATGGCTTCGAATTTTACGGCAAATGTACCGCCAAATCCACAACAGGTTTCGCAATCATCTACTTCTATTAATTCAAGACCTTGTACATTTTTCAATAAGGTGCGAGGACTTTCCTTAATACCACATTCTCTGAGCGCACCACAAGCATCGTGATAAGTAACTTTATGAGGGAAACGAGCGCCTATATTTTCGACTTTTAATACATTGATGATAAAGTCTGTTAATTCAAAAATATTTTGTTGAATGCTCCTGCATTTATTGTGGGATGCCGAATTAGTAAATAATTCGGAATAGCTTGATTTTACCATGCCTACGCAAGATCCAGAAGGACTTACGATATACATTGAATCTGGAAAATCATTAATGAATTTTTGTGCCACTACTTTTGCTTCGTCCCAAAAACCCGCATTGAAAGCGGGTTGCGCACAACAGGTTTGATTGTCGTTATATTCAACCTTACAACCTAATTTTTCTAAAATAGAAAAAGTATGTTGGGCTGTTTGCGGAAATAATTGATCAACAAAACAAGGAATAAATAGGGAAACTTTCATTTCAACAAAAATAGCATTTGTTTCTTATCCCTTGGTAATTTGTTTACGATATTTAACTAAAATGATAAGCCCCACGGTAAAAAATCCAACTAATGAAAAGATTGAATTTCGCATAGAGCCGGTTAATTCTTCGATTATACCATAAGAAGCGGTGCCTAAAACGATGGCAATTTTTTCGGTGGTATCGTAAAAACTAAAATAAGAGGTGGTATCGGAAGTGTCGGGTAAAAGCTTTGAATAAGTAGACCTAGAAAGCGATTGTATACCGCCCATAATCATACCAACACAAAATGCTAAAGCATAAAATTGATTGGATGTTTGAATATTGTAAGCAAAAATACAAATCACTATCCAACAACAAATAGCCCCAATAATGGCATTGATATTGCCAATTCTTTTTGATAAAAAAGCAAATAAATAAGCGCCGGCAATGGCTACAAATTGAATAATTAAGATGGTGGTGATTAATTGCCCCGATGCTAAATGCAAAACTTTACTTCCAAATAAAGCGGCTACATACATCACAGACTGTACGCCCATATTATAAAAGAAGAAAGAAAATAAAAATAATTTTAAGCGTTTGATTTCTTTTAGTTCATTCCAAACATTTGCTAATTCGCGGTAACCTTTGCTTAATATATTCCAGTTGATAATAATTTTATGTTTGTTTTTGGGTAAATAATGAAAAGTATATTGCGCAAAACCAAACCACCAAAGCCCAACGGTTAAAAAAGAAATACGAGCGGGTAAGCTAGAACCTTTTTCGATTCCTACAAGCGTTGGATTTAGAATAACAATCAGGTTTAAAATTAATAAGATAGAACTGCCTATATAGCCGTAAGCAAAGCCTTTTGCGCTTACCTTATCTTGCTCTTCTTCGGTTGCTATTTCGGGTAAATAAGAATTATAAAATACCAAACTTCCAGCCCATCCAATGGTTCCAATCATAAAAGCAATTACCCCATATTCAATATTACTGCTATCAAAAAAATACAAAGCAGAACAACTAATAGATCCAATTAAACAAAACACTTGCAGGAATCTTTTTTTAGTGCCGTTATAATCTGCAATGCCCGATAAAATTGGCGATAACAAAGCGATAATTAAAAAAGAACAAGAAATAGCATATGAGTATAGCGCAGAATTTAAAAATTCCATGCCGAAAACACTTACCCTATTGGTTCCCCCATTACTCGTAACAGCAGTCCAATAAATAGGGAAAATAGTGGAGGTAATGGTTAAATTATATACAGAATTAGCCCAATCGTAAAATGCCCAAGCATTGATTACTTTTTTCTTTTGGGCCAGTGGCATGTTATCGGTAAACCTATCTATCATTTTTAAAGATAAAAAAAAGCTATACCAAATGGTATAGCTTTTTAACTATTAATAAATTTATTAACGAATGAATACGCTAATTCCCATATTCAAATTAATAGAAGCATCTGCTCCATCAGCAGGATTCATCCAATAATCTAAACCAGATAGAAAAGCTACTTTATCGCTTAACATCATTTGATAACCCGCACCTAAGGTTAAGCCTTCGTTCAATGCACCTTCTGTTAAACCATAAGTAACATTACCATACATTTTACTGTTTAAATAATACCTTCCAGCTAATGAAATAGTATTTGTTGCATCTAAACCATCTAATTTAGCAAAACCTACACCAGCTCCAACAGCAATTTTATCGCTTAGGAAATAGTGAAAATTTGCTCCTAAATTAATATTAGTTGATGGAGACAATGTGATATTTCCATTAGAACTACCGCCTAATAAAATAGCACCCTTTTGATTTTGCGCATTCACATTTAATCCAATAAATGCTAATGCAATAATTAAAATAATTCTTTTCATGTTTGTTTTTTAAAATGAATAATTAGTTAATTAATATAAATTTAACCTTTAGTTATTTTGAAGAATTGTGAAGTTATGAACAAATGTTAATTATTTAAGAATTTTAGAATTATAAATTCTTGATAATCAATTAATTAAATTATTTATTAATTGAATTCTATTCACATCTTTAAAGGATGTACAAAGCATAAAATCATATTTTATCGACTCTTTCTTAATTTCCTTACCTTTAAATAAAATCCTTACGCTTTGATCAGTATTCTTATCCCTGTATTTAATGCTAATTGCACGCAATTAGTAAAGCAATTACAAACGCAATGCGAATTGACGGGATTGGTTTATGAAATTATTATTGCCGACGATGCTTCTACCAAACAGGAAATAAAATTAGCTAACAGTGCATTAGCTAGTATTAAAAATGTTCAATACATTGAATTAACAAACAACATTGGGCGTTCGGCCATTCGCAATTACTTAGCCTCTATAGCTAAACAAGCCTATTTATTGTTTATTGATGACGACATGGCGCTGATTGATGACGAATTCGTTAAACGCTATGCTAATGTAATGGAGAGCGATGAGGTGATTTATGGTGGTTTGGTTTATCCTACTTATTACAAAGAAACAGCATTACTGAGAGAAACTTTTGGAAACGAGCGAGAAATAAAATCGCTTGCCGATAGGTTAAAATCGCCAACACAAAATATTGCAACTTGTAATTTAGTTGTTAAAAAATCGGTTTTTGATGCGATAAAATTTGATGAATCGATAAAGCAATATGGTTGGGAGGATAATTTATTCGCCCTACAATTGGCCCAAAAAGGAGTGAAAATTGCTCATATTAATAACCCACTTTTACATACGGGTATTGAAAGCAACGAGGTTTATTTAGCAAAAACAATAATCGCTTGCAAAACCCTAGCCAGCTTGGTTAAGAGCGAAAAATACAAACTAGAATTGCAATCCATAAAATTATACCGCGCATATCAAACTTTAGCTAAATTTAATTTAATTGGGCTGTTTTGTATTTGTTTTAAAATAATTAAAAAAGGAATTGAAAATCATTTAAGTGCTAAGCAACCAAATTTAATTTATTTTGATTTATGGAAATTATATCAATTGGCATTGGCATTAAATAGCAACCACACTTCGGTAAATAGCCAATAATTTTTGAGATTCTATTTGCCAATTGTATTCCAATTTTGCATCTGTACAATTGGCAACTAATCTGGCATGCAAGTGCTCCTCATTTAATAATGAATGAATGGCTTGAACTAGGTTTTGTGTAGTTAAATCGCACATGACAGCCACTTCGTATTTATTATTTATATGTAAATATTCTGGAAAATTATTTGTTATTGATGGCAAACCGGCATGTATATAATCAAAACATTTATTGTTAAGAGAGTAATAATAACTCAAGCCTAAATTCTCCGAAACATTGATGCCAACATAGGCCTCTTGCGTAATGATATTTAAATTTTCGGGTGCAATAAATCCTTTAAAAATAATTTTTTCTTGTAACTGAAGTTTCTGCACTTGCATTCTCAATATTTCGCTTAGGTCGCCTTCTCCAACCAATACTAATTTACAATCAACCCATTGCATGGCTTCAATTAATTGCGTTAAACCCCTACCCTTGTTGAGTGCACCTTGATACAAAATATAGCGCTCTTTATTAATTGATGAATCTGCTGAAATAGGCTGATCTATTAGGTATGGTACATTTCGAATGGTTTGAAAACGCGTTTGATATTTGGCTTCGAATAATTGGGCAATAGATTCACTAACTGTATAACAATACTTTAATTTAGGGACAATAAATTGTTCAATACTTAGCCATATTTTTTGAGTAAAAGGCCTATTGATTACTTCTGGCACTTCTGTAAAATATTCGTGTGCATCATACACACAAGGTTTATGCTTGATTCTAGAAACAAGATAACAAGGTAAAATAGTATCTAAATCTATCGCATTAACAATATCAAAGGCATTAAAAAGGAGATAAAAAAACAAACGAATATTAAATTCTATATAAAATAACTTTCCTTTATCAAAAATGCAATTTAACCTGTGTTGCTTATAAATAGCCGGTTTTAAAGGCAATGAATGATTTCTTTTACGACCTAACAATAGCACATCGTAGCCTGCATTTGCTAAAGAAGTAGCAATTTTTTGCATGCGTTGATCGTATGTAATATCGTTAGTTATGGTTAATATGATCTTTTTCAAGTAGGCCTTTTTGGGTAATTATCACTTCGTTTTTATTAGCATATTGTATCAATCCTTCTTCAGCGAATACTTGGATTTGAGCCAATACTTCTTGTTCTGGAATATCATTCACTTGTATTAATAAATCATTCAAATATAATGGTTCTGCGCCAATCATATTGGCTAACCTGGCAAAGGTAAAGACCTTTTGATTTGTTTGCTTATTTAACAAACAGATGTCGCATTGACCACAAGGCAAGACCTCTTTTTCATCAAAATAGCTTCTCAATTGTACAGACCTGCAAATGGGTGCATGAACATAATTAATCATTGCATTGATTTTGTTCTTTAATATATCGAATCTTTGTCGATAATAATTGCCATCTATTTGCACATGTGTTGTAGGTAATCTATCGCTTAAAAAATGAATAATTGGTTTTTCAGTAATTGGCACATAATCTATTATTTGATAGCTTTTGAGCATTTGTAATTGTGCTTTAATTTCTGTCATAGCAAGCTGAGCTCTGGCTGCTATTTCGTTTTCATTGATTGCGGTGTATTGATCAAATAAACCCGTATAAGAACGCAATATTGTTTGCAAGAGTATTTCAAACTTAGGATTTGTTTGTTGAAAATGATGAAAAGCATGTTGATCTACCAAAAAGAAAATTTTAGCAGGGTTAAATACTTCTTCCGACAAATTAAAATAACCTGCTTTTTCTAGGAATTTTAATGCATTGATTAATTTGATAGCAGAAAATCCCGAGCGTGAAATGAGCAGCGTTAAATCAAATTCTAATTGAGCGTTTAATCCAGCACCTATAGGTATTTGCAACATATTCATCACAAATTCATAAGTCTGTTTAATTTCTGCTATGCTAGGATATTCGATTATATATTTACGATTTAATTCGGCTATATCGTGTTCCTGAAATAATAAAATAGCATATGCTTTTTGCTCATCTCTTCCGGCGCGTCCGGCTTCTTGATAATAGGCCTCTAAACTATCTGGTAAATCGAGGTGAATTACTAAACGTACATCGGCTTTATCTATTCCCATACCAAAAGCATTGGTGGCGACTATTACACGCGTTTTGCCACTCATCCATTCGTCTTGTTTTAAAGACCTCAACTTAGCTTCTAAACCAGCATGGTAATAATCGGCAGATATTTGATGGGCGCAAAGCCAATCGGATAGCTCTTTACAGCCTTTTCTATTTCTAACGTATATAACGGCGGTACCTTTTGTTTTATTTAAAATTCGGAGTGCCCTATTAAATTTATCGCTTTCTTGGAGTACTAAATAATTTAAATTTTTTCTTTCGAAACTTTGTTTAAAAACCACGGGGTTTTGAAAACCCAATTGCTTCATAATATCTTCTTGCACATTGGCAGTTGCAGAAGCAGTAAGCGCTATTACCGGAATGCCCGGAAGCAATAATCTTAATTGAATAATATTTAAATAGGCAGGTCTAAAATCGTAACCCCATTGCGAAATACAATGCGCTTCGTCGATCGCAATTAATGTCACATTCATTTTTTTCAAACGCTCTTGAAACAAAGGCGCAGCAATGCGTTCGGGCGAAATAAACAAAAATTTAGTTTGATCGTAAATGCAATTATCTAAGGCAAAATCTATTTCTCTGCTAGTCATACCAGAAACAATAGATACTGCTTTTATTCCTTTTGCTTTTAAGCCTTCTACTTGGTCTTTAATGAGTGCAATTAAAGGAGAAATGACGATGGTTAAACCCTCTTGAGCCAGTGTGGGCACTTGAAAACAAACAGATTTTCCACCACCGGTTGGTAGCAAGGCCAAAGTATCTCTTTTAGCCAAAACCGATTCGATAATATCTTTTTGCATGGGTCGAAATTTGGGATGGCCCCAATATTTCAATAAGATATTTTCTAAAGTAGTTTCCAACGATGATTTTATGTTTTACAATATTAGAATAAATACGCTTTGAATAGCATTTAATACCCGCTAATTTTTTACAAAATGCGCTTTTTTTGTGAATTTATAGGGTTTTAAATCGTACATGCTTAAAAAAAATCTTAAATTGCACTTTATTTTAAAAACCATGAATATCCTTGCTTTAAATGCCATTTCGCCTATAGACGGTAGATATAGAAAATCTACACAAGAATTAGCTGCTTATTTTTCGGAAGCCGCTTTAATTAAATACCGTGTATTAGTAGAAGTTGAATATTTTATTGCTTTATGTGATTTAAAATTACCTGGCTTAGCAGATTTTGATTCCAAAAATTACCAAGCCATTAGAAATTTAGCGATCCATTTCAACGAAAATGATGCGCAAAAAATAAAAGATATTGAAGCCGTAACCAATCACGATGTAAAAGCAGTTGAATATTTTTTAAAAGAAGCTTTTACGGCATTGGGTTTCGAAAAATACTTAGAGTATATTCATTTTGGATTAACTTCTCAAGATATCAATAATACCGCTATCCCTTTAAGCTTTCAACAAGCTATACACGATGTTTATTTTCCACATATTGAAAGTTTAATTGCGCAATTACAGGTTTTAGCAACTAATTGGAAAGACATATCTATGTTGGCTCATACGCATGGACAGCCTGCTTCGCCAACCCGTTTAGGTAAAGAGTTAGAAGTATTTGTTGAACGATTGAATGTGCAATTAATTCAATTTAAACAAATTCCTTATTCGGCTAAATTTGGCGGTGCTACCGGAAATTTCAATGCGCATAAAGTAGCCTATGGCGAAATAGATTGGATTAATTTTGCAAACGATTTTGTAAATAATCAATTAGGTTTGTCTCGCTCTCAAAGAACAACGCAGGTAGAACATTACGATAATTTTGCTGCGCAATTTGATGCCTTAAAAAGAATTAATACGATTTTAATTGACTTCAGCAGAGACATGTGGTCTTATATATCGATGAATTACTTTAACCAACAAATTAAAGCTGGCGAAATTGGCTCCTCTGCTATGCCACACAAAGTAAATCCAATCGATTTTGAAAACGCTGAAGGAAATCTTGGTTTAGCCAATGCCTTATTCGAACATTTAGCAGCAAAATTGCCTGTTTCAAGGCTTCAAAGAGATTTAACAGATTCTACTGTTTTTAGAAATATTGGCGTTCCATTGGCACATACTTTAATTTCTTTTAAATCTTTAAAGAAAGGTTTAGAAAAATTAATGTTAAACGAAGCCGCATTAACTGCAGACCTCGAAAATAATTGGGCGGTTGTGGCAGAAGCCATCCAAACCGTTTTAAGAAGAGAAAATTTTCCTAAACCATACGAAGCTCTCAAAGAGTTGACCAGAAAAAACGAAAAAATCACCCAAGAAAGTATTCGTAATTTTATTGATGGTTTAACAATTAGCGATAGTTTAAAAGAGGAATTAAAATTGATCAGTCCACATAATTATACTGGTTTTTAATTTCAATTTATTTGAAAAAATTTACTTTTACTTCTACAGATCAAATCTGGCATATTTTTGACGATGAACAGTCTGAAACGCTTGTAATTGTTACCAAAAATACCGAAAAAGCAAGCATTGCCTATTATCATATTTGCTTAAACACGGGGCAAATTAATGTGCTTGATATTCCATTGCCATCCGAAATACCATGGAATATATGTAAAGTATATCAACAAAGAATTATTTTTCAATCCCCTATTTCAAACAATAGACCCGAACAACAATATATTTTGGTATACGATATTGCTGCTAAAAAAATTGTTTTAGAAAACTACCAAAGAGGCATTCAAACTGTTGTTCAACAAGGTATCATCACCTATTTATTAAAAATTGAAGCTCAAAAATTTGAGCTAATGGCTTTCGATAAAAATGAATTAATACAAGATTTAACCATAGACCCTATCGGTACTGATCATTTAAAATTACCTATTAGCACTTCTGCTAATCTGTTAAGCATTCAGCATCAAGCCTTCGATATTAGTGCAACATTAAATTCAGCTTTTCATTTAAAAGTAAGCTTAAATAATGCGATTATTTACGAATGGCAAGCAGCAGAAATTCAAGATTTAAGGCCCGAAAATGACTATTTTATGGTGATTCACGATTACCTATTCATTTTAAAAGAAAAAAATACCATAGAAATTATCGAATTAAAAGCATAAAAAACTACCTTAGTGCCATGAAAAAATTAGCCTTAATGCTAGTATTATTACTTTCCAATTTTGTAGCCAATGCCTCAATTGATTCGATTGGTATTGAAAAAAATAATACGCAAAATTATATATTACATAAGGTTGATAAAAGCGAAGGCTTATATGCCATTGCAAGAAAATATCGTACTACCGCTACTGCAATTCAAGAAGCAAATAATTTAACAACTACCGGCTTGCAATTAGGTCAGGTGTTAAAAGTACCCACCACGCAAAACTTAAACATTGCTAAAGTAAGCACAGCAACAAAAACAAGTCAAAGCCCAGTGATCACCGCTAAAAATTATTCATACGAAAACAGTAAAGAAATCAACGAAACTGGACTTGCCGGATGGATAAATGATAAAAATTCAAATCCTAAAAAATCTATTGCTTTACATAATACCGCTGTTATTGGAACCATAATGAAAGTGAGTAATCCTTCAACAGGTAAAATGGTTTATGTGAAAATAATTGGCACCATTCCTAATGCCATTGAAAACGAAAACTTGGTGATTCTTTTGTCGAAAGCGGCAGCTAGTTTAATAGATGCCACCGAACCAAAATTTAAAGTCAACCTAACATACGCTTCCCCTAAATAATGAATTTAGCAAAACCATATTTAATTGGCATTGCAGGTGGCAGCGCATCGGGTAAAACCTATTTACTCAATGCCTTATTAAATCATTTCAATGCAGATGAAATTTGCTTAATCTCTCAAGACCATTACTATAAACCGCAAGCAGAACAATATGTTGATGAAAACGGTCAAATTAACTATGATTTACCAGAAGGGATAGATCAAGAGAAATTGATGGAAGATATTCAATGTTTATTAGCCGGAAAGCCCGTTAAAAAATTAGAGTATACCTTTAACAATCCAGCTGCCGAACCAAAAGAATTAACCATCAACCCTGCCCCGATTGTGGTCATTGAAGGTTTATTTATTTTTCATTTTCAAGAATTATTTAAGGCTTTTGACCTAAAAATATTTATCGACGCAGATCATGACATTAAATTAACGCGTCGCATTCAAAGAGATCAATTAGAAAGAGGCTTAAATATGGAAACCGTATTGTACCAATGGCATAACCACGTGATGCCCGCTTTTGACAAATACCTTTTGCCCTATCAACCTGAATGTGATGTGGTAATTCATAATAATCAAGAAATAAAAAAAGACATCGAACAACTTGCTTACCAGTTAAGAATGTTTTTATCTAAATAAAGCTTAAATACTTAATATACAAGTACATAAGCAATTCTCTAGAATTTTTTTAAAAAATCAAGGATTTCATTTTTACTTATTTACTTAGTAATGAACTACTTATGCAATTCAATAATAATTGCTTTGCAAGCTAATTTGTGCTTTAATAATTTAAAAAAATAATTAGCTTTGCAAGCTTGTAAGTATTAAAAAACAAGGAATTTAATCATATTAATCAAAATTATTATTTAGAAATTATGCAGGGAAAAGGTGCTATTAGATTTTTTGCGATTGCTTTAGCAATTGCATGTGTTTATTCTCTCTCATTTACTTTTGTTTCGAGTGGTGTAGAAAAGGATGCTAAAGAATTTGCAAATGGTGATCCATTAAAAGAAAGAGCGTATTTGGATTCGATGCAAACAGAAGTTGTTTACAATTTAGGTTTTGCAAAATTCAGTTACCAAGAATGTAAGCAATTGCAATTAAATTTAGGTCTTGACTTAAAAGGCGGTATGAACGTAACCATGGAGATCTCCTTAAAAGATCTTATTCGTTCTATGGCAAATTATAGTACAGATACTGCTTTTAACAAAGCATTAGTAGTAGCTGAGCAAAGAAGTATTAAATCTCAAAAAGATTATATTTCTTTATTCTATGAAGCATATAACGAACTAAAACCAAATGTTAGGTTAGCTGCATTATTCGCTACTAAAGAGAATAGTCCAAGAATCACCAACAGCTCTTCAAACGAAGAAGTATTAAAAGTGCTTCGTATAGAATCTGAAAGTGCGATTGATCGTTCATTCAATATCCTTAGAACCCGTATCGATAAATTTGGGGTAACGCAACCAAACATTCAATTACAACAAGGTAGTAACCGCGTATTAATTGAATTACCAGGTGTTACAGAGCCAGAGCGTGTTAGAAAATTATTACAAGGTTCGGCACAATTAGAATTTTGGGATGTATACGCTAACGTAGAAATTTTCGGAAGCTTAGATAAAGCAAATGCGGCATTAAAAGGTAAATTGTCGGTTAGTTCAAAATCAACCGATACAACAGCTGTAGCATC
>CANJWU010000004.1 GCA_947478655.1 Sphingobacteriales bacterium
GAGCGCAAACCAGGTGAAGAGTTATTGTACAGAGAAGAAAAGTATGCTTCGGTTTACGAGATCAATATGTTGCGTTGCATTTTTTGTGGCTTCTGCGAAGAGGCTTGTCCTAAAGCGGCTATTTATTTAGATGGCGATATTGCTAAAGCAGGATACGTAAGAGACGAGTTTATTTTCGGTAAGGATAAGTTACTGGAACCAATTAATAAATAATTATTCAATAAAATAATATTCAATGAGTCATTCATTATTTTACTTATTATCGTTCATTACATTGTTTTTTGCATTACTAGTAGTATTCGCAAAAAATCCTATACACAGTGCATTGTATATGGTGATGACATTTTTTGCAATCACTTGTCAGTATTTAATTTTAAACGCACAGTTTTTAGCCATCGTCAACTTTATTGTTTATATGGGTGCTATTATGGTATTGATACTTTTCTCTATCATGTTTTTAAATTTAAATCAAGCTACCGAGCCACAAAAATCTAGCCTTTTAAAATTTGCAGGGGTAATTTCTGCAGGTTTATTAATGCTTACATTGGTGGGTGCCATTGTAAAAACAGGCGGTGGCGATGTGCCTTTTGAATTAATCAAACCAGATATTGGATTGGTTAAAAACTTAGGGAAAGTTTTATTCAACGAATTTTTATTGCCATTCGAAATAGCATCGGTTTTATTATTGTCTGCTATGGTTGGCGCAGTATTATTAGCTAAAAAAGAAATTAACTAATGGGAACAGTAACACAAACAATTCAAGCAGTACCAATTAATCATTATATTTTATTAGCCTCTTTGTTATTTACTATTGGCGTAATGGGCGTATTGGTTAGAAGAAATGCGATTGTCATTTTTATGTCAATCGAATTAATGTTGAATGCAGTAAATATTTTATTGGCTGCTTTTTCTGCATATAGAGGTGATGCAAGCGGTCAGGTATTTGTATTTTTTATTATGGCAGTAGCTGCCGCAGAAGTGGCGGTAGGATTGGCTATCATTGTTATGATATACAGAAACACCAGATCAATCGACATTAATATTTTAAATAAATTAAAAGGATAGGTTCATTCAGCAAATCATATTATGTTAAAATTAGTAGGCTTAATTCCATTATTTCCATTGCTAGGTTTTTTAATCAATGGCATTGCAAATAAGCGTATGCCCAAAGCATGGGTAGGAATAATAGGTAGTGCATCCATTTTCTTTTCGTTCTTGATTAGTTTGGGTATTTTTCTGAGCACACCCAACGGCGAAGTAAACACCTTTGATTTATTTAGCTGGATAAATGTTGCAGGATTGCAAATCCCATTTTCTTTTTTAATAGATCCATTATCGATGATCATGTTGTTGATCATTACTGGCGTTGGATTTTTAATTCATGTATACTCAATTGGCTACATGCACCACGATGAGGGCTTTGCAAGGTATTTTGCATACCTCAATTTATTTGTGTTTTTTATGTTGTTATTGGTATTAGGATCTAACTATGCCATTATGTTTATTGGTTGGGAAGGTGTTGGATTGTGTTCTTATTTATTGATCGGATTTTGGTTTAAAAATACCGCCTATAATAATGCAGCTAAAAAAGCATTCATCATGAATCGCATTGGCGACTTAGGTTTCTTATTAGGTTTGTTTTTAATATATACAACATTTGGTACCATTAACTATAAATCGGTGATGGTACAAGCGGCTGGCTTTACTACAGGCGATGTTACCATTACAGCCATTGCTTTATTATTATTTATTGGTGCAATGGGTAAGAGTGCGCAACTACCTTTGTATACTTGGTTGCCAGATGCAATGGCCGGTCCAACACCTGTTTCGGCATTGATCCATGCTGCAACCATGGTAACTGCAGGTATCTATATGATTGCACGCTCTAGTTTATTATATGTGCTTTCGCCTATTGCCATGCAAACCATCACCATTGTGGGTATGCTTACTGCAATTATAGCAGCCATTATTGCCTTAACCCAAACAGACATTAAAAAAGTGTTGGCTTATTCAACGGTGAGTCAATTGGGTTATATGTTTGTGGCTTTAGGAGTAGGCTCTTTTACTGGCGCCGTTTTTCATTTAATGACCCATGCATTTTTTAAAGCATTATTATTCTTAGGCGCCGGAAGTGTTATACACGCTATGTCTGGTGAGCAAGATATGCGTAACATGGGCGGCTTAAAGAAAAAATTACCGATCACATTTTTAACTATTTTAATTGGCACTTTAGCCATTTCGGGTTTACCTCCATTTGCAGGTTTCTTTTCGAAAGACGAAATATTAGCGGCAACATTTAATTATTCGCCAATGGTATTTTCGGTCATGGCCATTACTTCGGTATTAACTGCTTTCTATATGTTTAGAATGTTGTTCTTAACTTTTTATAGTTCGTTTAGAGGCAGCAGCGAACAGGCAAAACACTTGCACGAAAGCCCTAAAAACATGACCATTCCATTAATGATATTGGCTGTATGCGCTACATTTGCTGGATTTTTAGGCTTACCAGAAGTTTTTTCTGAACATCATTTATTAAAATCATTTTTAGCGCCAGTATTTATTTTATCTGATGCAAAAATGTTATTGGTTGCTCCCTCGCATGCAGTAGAATACGGCATCATGATTGGATCTTTAATTGCGGTATTAGCGGTAGCATATTATGCATTTATTCGTTACAGCAAAAAAGTTTATTTATTGCCATCACAAGAAGAAGCACTTTCGGTTTGGCAAAAAATATCTTATAACAAATTTTATTTAGACGAAATTTACTTCGCCATAATTACTAATCCAATTAATAAATTGGCAACTTATTTACACCAAATTGTAGATAGAGCTGGTATAGATGGCCTCGTGAATGGCGCAGGCAGATTGGCTTTGGCTGGATCCAAAAGAATTAAAACATTACAAACAGGCTATACCGGATTTTATATTTTTGCCATGGTCCTTGGTATTTTATTCATCATGTTGTTAAACTTTTTTATTTAATATTCGATAAATGATTACGCTACTACTTTTATTATTTCCAGCTTTAGCATCATTGGCTTTGTTAGTATTAAATACTAAAGATGCAAAACGCGCAGCAATGCTTTTTTCGATCGTAGAATTGGCGATTGCATTATTTGCATTGCTAAACTTTCAAAAAGATGCAAGCACCCAATTTTTATTAGATACCCCTTGGGTAAGTTCTTTAGGCATTCATTTTAAAATTGGCATAGACGGTATTAGCATGCTCATGGTTATGCTTACCACTGCTTTATTCCCATTGATTATCCTGTCGACCTTTAATAAAACGTACACCGCAGAAAAATCTTTTTATGCATTGATGTTGTTTATGCAAGCGGGATTAATTGGTGTCTTTGTTTCTCTAGATGCATTTTTGTTTTACACCTGTTGGGAAGCAGCATTAATTCCAGTTTATTTTATTGCAGCAATTTGGGGCGGTGCAGATAGAATTCAAACTACCTTAAAGTTTTTTGTGTATACTATTTTAGGTAGCTTACTCATGTTAGCTGCTATCATTTATATTTATTTACAAACACCCGGAACGCATTCTTTCGATATCAATGTGTTCTATCAAACTGTATTAAACAACTCAGCACAAGCTTATTTATTTTGGGCGTTCTTTATAGCATTTGCTATTAAAATGCCTGTTTTCCCATTCCATACATGGCAACCAGATACCTATACAGAAGCGCCAACGCCAGCAACCATGCTACTTTCGGCTATCATGTTAAAGATGGGTATTTATGGTGTTATTAGATGGATGATTCCAATTGTTCCGCAAGGATTTCAAGAGTGGTCGTGGTTAGCCATAACTTTATCGGTGATTGGAATTGTATATGCATCCATCATTGCATTCAATCAAAAAGATTTAAAAAGATTAATTGCTTACTCATCTATTGCCCACGTTGGTTTAATTGCGGCGGGTGTATTTGTGTTTAATGCACAAGCATTACAAGGTGCTATGATTCAAATGTTGAGTCACGGTGTAAATGTTTTTGCTTTATTTTATATTATTTATTTAATCGAATCGCGTACCGATACCAGACAAATGAATTTATTAGGAGGTATTGTACATTCGGCACCTAAGCTAGCTATCACCTTCACTATTATCATGATGGGATCTATTGCATTGCCTTTAACCAATGGCTTTGTAGGCGAATTCTTATTACTCATGGGCTTGTACCAATACAGCGCCATTGCCACTTCATTTGCTGGCTTAACCATTATTTTAGGCGCAGTATATATGTTAAGAATGTACCAAAGAGTGATGTTAGGCGAAGCCAATAACTTAACCAATTCTTTTAAAGACATACAAGGAAACGAAAAAACTATTTTATATATCGTTGTGCTTTTAGTAGTAGTAATGGGAATTATGCCAAATACTATTTTAAGTATTTCTGATGCAGCTATTCAAAATTTAATCGCTATTGTCAATTCAAAGTTAGTAGCGCTCAACTAAATTAATTTTAAAATTTTTATAAATGAACAGTATAATTATTATCACCATACTTGCAGTTGTGCTGCTATTTTTAGGTGTTTACAAAAAAACATCGATTCTTTTACCTGTAGCAGTAATAGGGCTTTTAGCCGCCTTGGCTTCGCAAATTGCTACCTGGAATACCAATTTATATTATTTCAATCAAATGGTTTTGTTTGATAATTTCTCCATTGTTTTCTCGAGCCTTACCATTATTACCACTATACTTATTATTATTTTATCAAAAGGCTATTTCGAAAAAATTAGCAATGATATTGCAGAGTATTTAGCGCTTATTTTATTTGCATTGGTTGGCGTGTTGTGCATGGTATCGTTTCAAAACTTAACCATGTTATTTATTGGTATCGAAATTATGTCTATCAGCATGTATGCTTTAGCAGGAATTCGTAAAAAAGATTTGGCATCGAACGAAGCCGCTTTAAAATATTTTTTAATGGGCTCTTTTGCTACTGCATTTTTAATGTTTGGTATTGCTTTGATCTATGGATTTACGGGCACCTTCAACTTAGATCAAATAGCCGCCGCTGTTGGCATGAGCAATGGCGTAATTGCACCACTATTTTATACAGGCATCTTATTTATTTTAGTAGGTATGTTATTTAAAATTTCTGCTGCACCATTTCATTTTTGGGCACCAGATGTTTACGAAGGTGCTCCTTCATTAATTACTTTGTTTATGTCTACGGTTGTTAAAACCGCAAGCTTTGCAGCATTCATTCGTTTATTTATTACCTGCTTTGCTTCATTGGCAACCTATTTAACGCCTACACTTTGGATCATAGCCTTGTTAACCATAACCATTGGAAATCTATCAGCGCTTAAACAACATTCGTTCAAGCGCATGTTGGCTTATTCTAGTATTTCACATGCAGGTTATATGTTGTTAGCTATTTTAGCTATTGGTCCAAATTCAAGTAAAGCTATTTTCTTATACGCAAGTGCTTATTCCATTGCTTCCATTACCGCATTTGCTATTTTTATTAAAGTAAAAGAAATGGTAAAGTCGGATAGTTTCGAAGCCTTCAACGGACTTGGTAAAAGAAACCCAGGCATGGCATTGGCATTAACCATTGCCATGTGTTCATTGGCTGGAATACCTTTAACTGCTGGATTTTTTGGTAAGTTTTATATTTTCACTAATGCCATGGCTCAAAATTATTACGGCTTAGTCATATTGGCCATACTCAATGCGGTAATTGGTGTTTGGTATTATTTTAAAGTAATCATTGCCATGTATATGAAACAAAGCATAGATAACAGCCCAATAGATGCTAGAGGAAATATGGCATTGGTGTTATTTATCACCACCATGGCAACTATTATTCTGGGTATTTTCCCTTCAATATTATCATCCTTATTTTAAATTCCTTATTTTTCGGAATAAATACTGCTATGGAAAACGTAATTGAATTTGTCAAGACCCTATTGCACCCGCAAAGCATCATTCATTACGGGGGCTTGTCATTACTGCTTTTTGTAGTATTTGCAGAAACTGGATTATTTTTTGGATTCTTTTTACCCGGCGATTCTTTATTGTTTGTTGCAGGTTTATTATGTGGCACACCCATTTTTGATGTACACATTATTACGCTTTTAATAAGTGTATCGATTGCAGGAATACTCGGAAATTTTGTCGGATATTATTTTGGCAAAAAAACAGGGCCAGTTATTTTTAGCAAAGACGATTCTTTTTTCTTTAAGAAAAAACATGCTATTTATGCGAGAGATTTTTATGAAAAACACGGAGGCTCTGCTATCATAATGGCTAGGTTTATTCCAATTGTAAGAACTTTTGTGCCCATCATGGCAGGCGTAGTATCTTTAGATTTTAAAAAGTTTATTTGGTATAATATTATAGGCTGTATTGCTTGGGTTTTTTCTATGATATTAGCTGGATACTTCTTAGGCAGGGCATTTCCAGACATTCAAAAGAAATTAGAATACGTTGTTATCTTGATTATTTTAATTAGCATGATACCTGTTGTTTTAACTTTCCTGAAACAAAAAAGAGCCAATAATCAATCAACTAATTGATTTGATTTAACCATAACTTATGTTATTCGATATTTTTCTTACACTTTTATTAGTAGTGCTCAACGGGTTTTTTGTTGCGGCAGAATTTGCCATTGTTAAAGTGCGCTATTCTCAAGTAGAGATCAAAGCTAAAACCGGAAATCAAAGCGCAAAAATTGCTAAGCACATTTTACAAAATCTCGACGGTTATTTATCTGCGACACAATTGGGTATTACTTTAGCTTCTTTGGGCTTAGGTTGGATTGGAGAATCGGTTGTAACAGAAGTTATTTTAGGTGCCCTTTCGCTATTTGGTATTGCTATTTCGCCCGAACTGGCGCATCAAATAGCACTCCCTGTTGCATTTGGAACCATTACTATATTACATATTGTATTTGGAGAACTAGCACCTAAATCTATTGCCATACAAAGACCAGTAACCACCACCTTTGCATTAGCCATTCCTTTAAATATTTTCTATTATATTTTTAGACCATTTATTTGGGTGCTCAATGGACTTGCTAATGTTATATTAAAGAAAATTGGTGTCTCTGCAATACATGGACACGAAGTGCATACTTCCGAAGAATTACAATTATTATTAGATCAAGGAAAAGAAAGTGGCGCCTTAGATTCGTCGGAACACGAATTGATAAAAAATGTTTTTGATTTCAACGACCGTACTGTTAAAAAAATTATGGTACCCCGTACCGCAATATTAGCCATCAACATAGATAGTCCTTATGCAGAATTTGTGAGTGCGGTTATCAACGAAGGCTATACCCGTATGCCAGTGTATAAAGGCAACATAGACGAAATTATTGGATTTATTCACGTCAAAGATTTATTGATGAAAGAACTCAAAGATCAAACCGTTTCTTTAAGCGATATGATTCGTCCGGTTTATTTTATTCCTGAATCTAAAAAAATTGCAGATTTACTTTCGGAAATGCGCAAGAAAAAAAATCCACACATTGCCATTGTATTAGATGAGTTTGGTGGAACGGCCGGTTTAGTTACTATGGAAGATATCATTGAAGAATTAGTAGGCGAAATTCAAGACGAGCACGATGAAGAAAAACCCAAAGTTATTAGCCTAAGCGAAAACGAATTTATGGTCGACGCACATTCTGCAATCAGCGATGTAAATGAGTTTATTCCCATTCCTTTACCCGAACATGATGAGTACGATTCGGTTGCTGGCTTAATGAATGTTATTTTTGATAAAATCCCTGAAATAGGCGAGGAGATTGATTTTGAAGGCTATCATTTTAGCATTATTCAAAAAAGAAAAAATAATATTGAATCTGTAAAAATGACCCTATTGCCTAAAGCAGACCAAGCAGAAAATTAATATTGCCCATGCATTTATTCTATACACCCACAATTAATGCAGACATTTTTACTTTAAATGAAGAAGAAAGTAAACATTGTAATCGTGTATTGCGATTAACAACGGGCGATCTTATTTATTTAGTAGATGGCATAGGCGGATTCTTCGAAACTAAAATTATTGATGCGCATCCAAAGCGCTGTACGGTGCAAGTTTTACATGTTACTCGCGCATACGAAAAGCGCAGCAATTACTTACATGTAGCCATTGCCCCAACCAAGAATATAGAAAGATTAGAGTGGTTTTTAGAAAAAGCAACCGAAATTGGCATCGACGAAATTACCCCAATTTTATGCGATCATTCTGAAAGAAAAGATATTAAAGTAGAACGACTCAATAAAATTATAGAGTCGGCTATGAAGCAAAGCTTAAAAGCGTATCATCCAATATTGCACGAGCTTACGCCCTTCTCGAAATTTATTACACAGCCATTTGCAGCCGGCATGGCTAAACACATTGCCTATTGCGGCGAAACCACAAAGCAATCTTTTGCTTTACAAATCAAAGAAAATCCTTTGTCTAATCTAATACTCATTGGTCCAGAAGGAGATTTTTCTACTAAAGAAATAATGGCTGCCTCGGCACAGCAATTTCAAATAGTTACTTTAGGAAATGCCAGATTAAGAACAGAAACAGCTGCCATTGCAGCAACCGTGATCGCAAATAATTTTTAAATGAAAAAGCAGTCCATCTTTATTTTATTTTTAGCGCTGCTGTTTCTTTTTTTTATAAGCAGTAGTTTTATTGCAACTAGTATAGGTTCTTCGGCCATAAAAATTGCCAGGTTAAAATACAATGGTGGTGGCGATTGGTATTCGAGCAGAACGGCTTTAACTAACCTCATCGAATATTGTAATGAAAACTTAAACACCAATATTGCTAAAGAAGAAAGTATAGTAGAACCGGGCGCTTCCGAACTATTTAATTATCCTTATATTTTTGCAACCGGACATGGTAATATTACTTTTAATAACCAAGAAGCAAGCAACCTGCGTAATTATTTAATGGCGGGTGGTTTTATACATTTTTGTGATAATTACGGTATGGATCCTTTTATTCGCAATGCGATGAAAAAAGTATTCCCAGAGTTAGCCTTTGTAGAATTGCCATTTAATTACCCAATTTATCATCAAAAGTTTAACTTTACCAGTGGCTTACCAAAAATTCACGAACACGATGGCAAACGGGCGCAAGGTTTTGGTTTAATTTATCAAGGCAGGTTAGTTTGTTTTTACGATTACGAAAGCGATTTAGGCAATGGCTGGGAAGATTTGGGTACTTACCCTTCGGACACCGAAGAAACGCGCGAGAAGGCTTTAAAAATGGGAGCAAATATTATACAATACGCATTTACTAAATAGTTTTAACATGATTCATATAACTGCAAATAAGCAATTTACTTTTGAGTTAAACGGAAGCAAAAACGATTTAACCATTACTGGAGAGGAATCCAATATTCAATTTGAAAAAATTGCAGACAATCATTTCAGTATATTAATGGGTACAAAGTCTTATAATGCAGAGTTAATTGATTTAGACTCCGCTAGTAAAACGGCATGCATCAAAGTAAATGGCAACAAATACGATTTAGTATTGAAAGACCAATACGATGAATTGTTAAAATCATTAGGCATTGACGCAGGTGCTTCCAAAAAAATAAACGACATCAAGGCGCCTATGCCTGGTTTAGTATTGAAGGTATTAGTAAAAGATGGCGATGTAATTAAAAAAGGAGATAATCTTTTGGTATTAGAAGCGATGAAAATGGAAAATAGTATCAAAGCCCCAGCCGACGCAACGATTAAATCAGTAAAAATTATTGCTGGTGATAAAGTAGAAAAAAATCAGGTAATGATTTTATTAGCGTAATACTTGTTCCATAAAATGAACAATCACTTTAGGCATCAATAAAATAGTTAATACCACTCCAGCTAAAGCTCCCCAAAAATGCGCATCGTGATTGATGTGATCTGTTGCTTTTTTTGCCGCTACATAACAATAACTCAAATATAATCCTCCAAAAATATAGGCTGGAATACCTATGGGTATTATAAAAAGATAAATCTTCGTTAAGGGTAAAAATAAGATATAGCTAAAAAGCACAGCCGATATCGCGCCCGAAGCTCCTAAACTATAATAACCCGTATTGTTTTTATATTTTATAATGGTACTGATATCACTTAAAAACAATCCGCCAAAATAGATAACAGCAAATTGCCAATGCCCAATTATTCTTTCTAACTCGAATGCAAAAAAGAAGAAAGTAAAACTATTAAATAATAAATGATTCCAATCGGCATGGGCAAATCCACTACTCAACATGCCAAGTAATTTTCTGTTGCGGTGAATACTAAAAGGGTGTAGCATTAATTTACGCAACAATGAAGGGTTGGCGTAAAATGCATAAATGGAAGTAGCTAAAATAAAAAGGAAAACTACAGTAGCTACTGGGCTTTGCGATATTATTTCCATGTGCAATCTGATTTATTTTCGATGCGATAAATAGGATAACGCAAATAACTTTTTTCGAAGTAGGGGGAATGCTGGTAAACAAAATCTAATTGCGCCGCGCCATTATTGGCAAACTTGCTGTCTGATTTTACTTTTGCTTGCAATAAATTATTTAATGTTGTATCTGTTTTTAATATTTCGGCAGCTAAATCTTCGAACACATAATCGGAGTACCCTTCTTTTTGTCCTAAACAGGCATCAAAAAAATTCCAATTAAAATAAGAGTCGATGGCTTGTGGTTCTAAGGTTTCCATTATAAAACGAACACCTACTTGATCGGTATATACTATAAAATCATTAGCCGAAATATGAAGCATTTGTTCTTTACAAACTGGCTTGGTATTATAATGCAAATAATGTCCTTCGTATGGTTTATTAAGGGTTTGGTACTGCGATACATAATAACAATTTACCTTTAAATTGTTTAGCTCTTGCCCAATACTTTCTATTTTAATATGATTAGCGCGCAGCCTTTCTATTACTTCTTTCCAAGCAAATGGAATAATATAAGCAAAAGGCTTTGCCACAGAATCTGTTGGCTGGTAAGTATCTAAATATTTTACCAGGGTATTTACAGGTTCTTTTCTATCGTAGTATAAACGGTTTTTACCACTTACCACCGATGGTTTTTGTTTGGCTCTATATCCTTTAAATGCAATCAAACTATTTTTGCTAGAGTCTACTTTCCAGTTTAAGGGAAAATATTTTTTTTGCGCATCTAGCGCAATTGCTTTTTCTTTTGCTGCAATTATTTCTGTTTTTAAGCGCACCGAATTTTCGATGCTTGCTTTTAAAAAATCTGCAGTAGCAGCAGCGCGTTGATCAAATGGTTTTAGCATGTGCGTTTCTACTGTAAAGCCAATGCAATTAAATAAGGTGGTATATCCGCTGGCGTATCGAGGGCTTTCGTAAAAGCCCGACCAGCCTGCATCTGGGCTATCTGTCCAAGCATTAACATATGGAATAGGATTCCATTTTTTTTCGTTTAAAGATTTTACAATGGCAGGAACAAGTTGCTCCGTCATTAGTGAAGCTAAAGGCTTACTCAGCTTATCTTTTTGAGTAGCAATATAAGTAAGCACATGTTGGTAGTCTGCACCATTGCTGGTATGCGTATCGATAAAAATATGTGGCTGAACTTTTTGAAAAATTTCGACAAATGCAAATGCATTTCTAGAATCCATTTTAATAAAATCTCTATTCAAATCTAAGTTTCTAGCGTTAGCTCTAAAACCATAGGCATCTGGGCCATTTTGATTGGCCCTCGAATTTGAATTTCTATTTAGCGCGCCATCAATATTATAAATAGGAATAATATAAATTTCACAATCATTTAAGAGTGCCTCGTTTAATCCCTTTGGGAAAAGCATATTTTTTTCGCCTAATAATGCTGCGGCTAAATAAACGGAAGCATCAATGCCTTCGGGCTCTCCGGGGTGTATACCATTATTAATTAAAATTTTAACCTTGTTAAGCGAATTATTTTGATTCGTAATTTTAATTAATTGTAAAGGGTAGCCTGCATCGGTTAATCCAATGTTTTCTAAAGTAATATTCGCATATTTTTTAGTCAAACTTTGATAGGCTTCTATACAAGAAAAATAAGTATGGGTTTTGTTTCCGATGCTGTTTTTTTGCGAAAACAAAAAAGTAGAAAACAAAAAGCAGGCAAAAAATAAAATGAGTTTCTTAGCCAATGCGATAAATTTTAATAATAAATACGGAGTACCACTCTTCTATTGAAAGCCCTGTTTTTATCTATGGGCTTACCTATGGCATCTTTGTTTGGTTTAATAGGCTTGGTGTCGCCATATCCAGAAGCTTTTAGCCTTGCGGGCTCAACGCCTCTATCAATTAAATATTGAATGGTATGGGAAGCTCTTGAAGTGCTCAGCTCCCAATTGGATTTATAGAAATCGTTTGAAATGGGTACGTCGTCGGTATGACCTTCCACATCAATTTTAAAATTTTTAATATCAGAACTAGCAATGGCACTCACCACTCTATCAACAACGCTTTTCCCCTCGTCTAACAATTCTGCTTCGCCCGAATTAAACATACCCTTGCTCAGTACATTCATTTTAATACCATCGGCATCTAATTTGATATCTACTAAACTGTCTGCTTTTTCTTGCACCAACACAGAGTCTAGCGTTTCTTTAATTTGTGCTAAAGTAGATTTTACTTCTTTTTGATTCAGTTTTTCTTTTACCGAATTGTTTACTGCAGACCAAGCGGTTTGGTCGATAGTAGATACAGAAACAATCAATACGAAAAAGGCCAATAAATTGGTAATGGTATCGGCATAGGTAATCAGCCAATTCTCATTTTCTTCTTCGAAATGAATTTTTTTTCTGGCCATTCCGATTACTTCTTATTCTCCGCTTTTAATTGCTTGATAGTGTACGAGCGATCTAAATAGGTCTGTAATTTATCCTTGATAAATAGCGGTGATTTATTTTCGGCAATGAGTTGCACGCCTTCTAACATTAACTCTTCGCGAATTTTGTTGTATTCGGCATTCAACATAATTTTTTTAGAAACCGGGTAAAAGAATAAATGGGTAAAAGTTACACCATATAAAGTAACCAATAAACCGGTTGCTAAACCTGGTCCAATTTTAGAAGGATCGTCTAAGCTCGAAAGCATATAAACCAATCCAAATAAAGTACCAAACATACCAAATGCCGGACCCGAGTTACCCATGTTTTTTAATACTTCGGAAACCTTATGGCTATTCGAATAATTTTCGTCAATACTTGTTTCGCCAATTACCCTTACTTCGTCTATCGAATAGTTTGTACTAATCAAAGAAAATAAATAGGAAGTAAAATCGTGTTTTTGTTTGTCTTGAATGGTGCGTAAAAATTCTAATCTATTTGTTTTGTATTCGTTACTCCAAGTAACAATAGATTCAATGTCTTTTTGTAAAACCTTTTGCGTATTAATAGACTGATGAAAAGTTTGCCCCATTTTAGCAAAAGCCGAACGCATCAATTTACTTGGGTAAATAATAAAAGCGTTGGTTAACAAACCTCCCATTACAATTAAAAAACTGGGTAAGTCTAAAAATCGGTTGATAAATAAATATGGAAAATGTTCTTTTAAAGGAATAACGCCAATGATATCGAGGATACCAGTCATCAATAAACCTAAAGAAAAAATTATCCAGAAAAACGATAGTATGGAAAACCTCATTTGCGAATATATTTTTGATTAATAACAGGAACTTTAAAATCTTTGTCTATTACTTTGGCTTGTTCCCAAACGCGTTTGGCTAATTCTACTTCGCCTTTGGTAAAGTATACACTACCTTTTAAACCTAAGGCATCAGATGATTCGCCATAAAACATAGAGCTATCAATATAAGCCAAAGACATATCGTAAGTTTTTTTCGAATAAGCGTCTTGCGCTAAACGGTAAAAACGCAACATTTTATTGGCGTCGATTTTTTTAATAGGTTCTTTGTCTTCTTTTGCTACGACTGCTTTTTTGTCTTTTTTAACAATCGTATCTTCGGGATTCATTAAATTACTTTGTAAATCTTTCCCGTTAAATTCTAAATAAAACTCTTGCTCATTTACATCTAAAGCTAAATCTACAGCAGAGTTTTGGTTTTTATATTTAATTTTTAAACGCGCTTTTGTGGTATCTACTTTTTGAAAAGGATTAGCTTGACCAAAAGCCACACCAGCAAATAAACAAAACGCGATTATATAACAAAAGGTGTTGGTATAAAATTTCATCCTCATCTTTAATTAAAATTTATATGATAAATAAAGTGCGTAATTCAAATTATTTAAAGTAACAGAAGCTGTTTCTCTTTTAAATAC
>CANJWU010000005.1 GCA_947478655.1 Sphingobacteriales bacterium
AATTTAAGTTTTTCTAGAAATTTCGGATTCGAATTTATTGCTGTAACAGAATTAATGAAATTTTGGACTTTAACAACCAATTTAAATTTATTTAGGAATGAAATTGCTGTAAGTAGCACGAATGCGGAGCTTAAGGCTGGCTCAAATGGTTCTGTTAAAATCATGTCAACTGCTAAATTGCCGAATATTGTTGATATACAAATTTCAGGAAATTACACTTCAGCAGGTGTGACTGCTCAAGGCGAGTTTAAAGAAATGTATTCTTTTGATATTGGTTTGAAAAAAGATTTATTCAAAAACAAAGCGGTACTTTCATTAAGCATATCCGATTTGTTTAATACAAGGTATATGCGTTTCGATTCTTATGGCACAAACTTTATGCAGTATACCCAATTCAAAAGGGACTCTCAGTTTTTAATATGTTCTTTAATATATAAGTTTGGGAAAACAGACTTTCAAAAAAGCAAACGTAACGGCAGAGAAGACGGCGCACCAAGTGGAATGGACGAGATGAGTTTTTAAATATGAAACAAGTTAACCAATTTTCTATATCAGACATTTCTGCTATTACCGGCATTAAATCTGCTACTTTAAGAATTTGGGAACAACGTTATCAAATTATTCATGCCAAGCGCTCTGCTAGTAATATTAGGTATTACGACGATTTTGATTTGCGCATTTTCTTAAATATTTCTTGTTTAATTGAGAACGGTTTTAAGATTTCTGAAATAGCGGCTATGTCTGATGCGCAAAGAGTAAAAGCAATTCAAAACTTATCTTACCCACAACTTAATACGCCAATTGTTATTCAAGAATTAATTGAGCAGACGCTGAGTTTAAATGAGCAATTATTTAAAACCACAATACAAACTTGCATCAAAGAATTAGGCGTAATGGAAACAATGCTTCAATGCGTTTATCCTTTTTTAAGTAGAGTGGGGCTGCTTTGGCAAACAGGTTTAATTGCTCCTGCGCAAGAACACTTTGCTTCTAGTTTAATTAAGCAACGATTAATTGTTGCCATAGATGAATTGCCGATTCCAGATTCAGCTAATGAAAATAAATTTATTTTATTTTTACCCGAGGGAGAATTTCACGAAATTGCTTTATTGTTGGCACAATTTATGGTCCGTGCGAATGGTTTTCAGAGTTTATATTTAGGACAAAATCTGCCTATTCCATATGTTCAGGAAGTAGTAGCATCTTATCATCCTAATTATATTATTACGATCATAACAAATGATTTAGGCGAGGATTTTTTAAGCAATTTGATGCAAGATATGACCAGCCGTTTCCCTGCTGCCACTATATTAATAGCGGGTTCTGCGGTCTCCACACATAACCCAAATCCTTTGAATAATTGCGTACCACTTTGCGCTATTGATGAACTCTATGCATTTATCGCAGAAAATATCAAAGAATAACAGTAATCGATCAATTTCCATTCAATTTTAATGTCAAAAATCCTTTAAAAAGCGTATAAATTTGTAATTTTGCGGCACAGTTTGATTGAAATAAATGGATAATTTAACATACCTCAGTAATAATTCTTCAGAATACATAGAAAATCTTTATCAGGCATATCAAGTAGATCCTGAATCAGTTGATTTTGGCTGGCAAAAATTCTTTGAAGGCTATGACTTAGGTAGAAGCTCCGATGCCAATACGGTATCGACAGAAACACCCACCCATTTTTTAAAAGAGATAGCCGTACTTAATTTAATTAATGGCTATCGTACCCGCGGACATTTGTTTACCAAAACAAATCCAGTTCGCGAAAGGAGAAAATATTTTCCTGGAAAAGAAATTACGCAATTCGGTTTAACAGATGCAGATTTAGAAACCGTATTCAATGCCGGTGTGGAAGTTGGCATTGGACCTGCAAAATTAAAAGATATTGTTCAGCTTTTAGATACCACCTATTGCGAATCGATCGGATGTGAATTTATGTTTATTCGTCATCCCGAAAGAATTAAATGGTTTATCGACCGATTTGAAAAAGCGAAAAACCAACCTGCTTATAGTTTACCAGTTAAGAAAAGAATTTTAGATAAATTAAATCAAGCAGTTATTTTTGAAAATTTTTTAGGAACAAAATTTTTAGGACAGAAAAGATTTTCTTTAGAAGGTGCTGAAACTCTTATTCCTGCTTTAGATGCGGTTATCGAAAATGGTGCAGAATTAGGCTTAGAAGAATTTGTAATAGGTATGGCTCACAGAGGTAGACTCAATGTGCTTGCCAATATTATGAACAAAACCTACAAAGAAATTTTTAAAGAATTTGAAGGAAAGTTTAATCCCAACGATCCTTTCGGTGGTGACGTAAAATATCATTTAGGTTATTCCACTGATGTTAAAACAGCAAGTGGTAAAAAAGTTCATTTAAGTTTATCGCCAAATCCATCCCATCTCGAAGCGGTTAATCCGGTAGTGGAAGGAATGGTTAGGGCAAAAATTGACCATAAATACCAAAATGATTTAAGTAAAATAGCGCCGATTTTAATTCATGGTGATGCCTCTATTGCAGGCCAAGGAATTATTTACGAGGTTTTACAAATGTCTAAGTTAGATGGCTACAAAACAGGTGGCACGATTCATTTAGTCATTAATAACCAAATTGGTTTTACTACTAATTACAAAGATGCTCGTTCGAGTACCTATTGTACCGATGTAGCAAAAACTACTTTATCGCCAGTGTTCCATGTAAATGGAGACGATGTAGAAGCTTTGGTTTTAGCTATTCAACACGCTTTAGCCTATCGACAAAAATACGCAACAGATGTTTTCATTGATATTTTGTGTTATCGTCGTTATGGACATAACGAATCTGATGAGCCAAGGTTTACGCAACCTTTGTTATATAAAACAATTGAAAGCCACCCTAACCCTCGAGAAATTTATGTTCAAAAATTAATTCAAGATGGTTCTATTAATGAGCAAGAAGCAAAAGCAATAGACACAGAATTTAGAACGCATTTACAAGAACGGTTAAACGAGGCAAAACAAGAAGAGAACACAGCTGTAGAGCCACTGTTTCAGGGTGCTTGGAAAGACTTTAGGTTTTCTACGCCAAAAGATTTTACTACAAAATGGCCAACCAAAGTAGATGAAAAATTATTTTTATCAATTGCAGATAAAATTACTTCGCTTCCTTCCGATAAAAAATTTATTGCAAAAATTCAACGCTTATTTGCAGATCGAAAAAAGATGAGCAAAGAGAGCAAAGTGTTTGATTGGGCTATGGGCGAACTCATGGCTTATGGCACTTTAATGCAAGAAGGTTTTCCGGTTAGATTGAGTGGACAAGATGTGGAGCGTGGTACTTTTTCTCATCGACATGCGGTTGTTAAAATTGAAGATTCAGAAGAGGAAGTTATTCCATTGCAATCAATCGCTAAAAATCAAGCCGACTTTGCCATTTATAATTCACATTTATCGGAATACGGTGTATTAGGTTTTGAGTATGGTTATGCAATGGCGTCACCAAATACGCTCACCATTTGGGAAGCGCAGTTTGGCGATTTTATTAATGGTGCACAAATCATCGTCGATCAATTTATTACTAGTGCAGAATATAAATGGAGAAGATCTAACGGCTTAGTGATGTTATTGCCGCATGGTTATGAAGGGCAAGGCCCAGAACATTCATCGGCAAGAATTGAAAGATTTTTAGAAGCTTGTGCCAATGATAATATTCAATTAGCGAATTGCACCACGCCAGCAAATTATTTCCATTTGCTTAGAAGGCAAATGCATCGCCCTTTCCGTAAACCATTAATGGTATTTAGTCCAAAGAGTTTGTTAAGAAATCCTGCTTGTGTGAGTCCTTTAACAGATTTTACGAAAGGATATTTTCAAGAAATAATTGACGATACAAATGTAAAGGTAAAAGAAGTGAAGCGCGTATTGTTTTGCTCGGGTAAAATATATTATGATTTATTGGCAAAGCAACAAAAAGAAAACAGAAGAGATGTTGCCATAATTAGATTAGAACAAATCTTCCCATTACCTATTGCGCAAATTCAACAAATTATTGCTAAATACGATCAAGCCGCTGATATTTTTTGGGTACAAGAAGAGCCAATGAATATGGGTGTTTGGCCTTATTTAGTTGCTAAAATGCGCAGAGAGCCAATCGAAGTAATTGCTAGAAAAGAAAGCAGCAGTACTGCAACGGGTTATAATAAACAACACTTAAGACAACAAGAATATATTGTCAATACCGCATTTGAAATGGCGAAAACGGTTGTGGCATCAAAGGCTACTGCCACTCCTAAAGCAACTGCAAAAAAAGCTGTAGCCAAAAAAGCTACTGTAGCTTCAAAAGCAACTGCAAAAAAAGCTACTGCAAAAAAGCTAGAAGTTAAAAAGCCGGCAATAAAAAAATCACCGGCAAAAAAAACTGCAGCAAAAAAGCCTGCAATAAAAAAATCAACAAAGGAAAAAGTTAATGCGGCACCAAAATCCGGCAATAAAAAATTAGTTAAAAAAACAACGAAGAAAAAATAAATCAACCATGAGTATAGAAATGAAAATACCTGCAGTAGGGGAATCGATTACCGAAGTGACCCTATCAAAATGGATTAAAAATAATGGTGATTATGTGCAGATGGATGAAATTATTGCGGAGTTAGAATCTGACAAAGCAACCTTTGAGTTAACTGCAGAAAAGGCTGGGGTATTGATTACTAAAGCATCAGAAGGCGATACCATTGCTATTGGCTCTGTTGTTTGTGCAATAGATGATAAAGCGGCAGCACCTGTAAGCGCAGTTAAATCTGCGCCAGCAGCAGAAAAGACAATAGCTACTCCAAGCCCTATTATTGAAACAAAAAAATCAAATAACGAAACAACTTACGCGAGTGGACATCCTTCTCCTGCGGCTGCTAAAATTTTATCAGAAAAAGGCATTGACCCACAAGCGGTAAAAGGTTCGGGTATAGATGGTCGAATTACGAAAGAAGATGCACAAGCTGCAAATCGTTCGGAAGTAAAATCGGCTGTTACAACTATTGCTGCAGGAAGTAGAGCAATGCGTTCAGAAAAAATGTCTTCTTTGAGAAAAACGGTAGCAAAAAGATTAGTAGCGGTTAAAAACGAAACGGCCATGCTAACTACTTTTAATGAAGTAGATATGCAAGCAATTATGGATATTCGTGCCAAGTACAAAGATAAATTTAAAGAGAAATATGGTGTAGGCTTAGGCTTTATGTCATTCTTTACAAAGGCTGTATGTGAAGCGCTTCAAGCCTTTCCGGCGGTGAATGCGCAAATTAATGGCGAAGAAATTATTTACCATCACTATGCTGATATTTCTATTGCAGTTTCTGCGCCAAAAGGATTGGTGGTACCTATTATAAAAAATGCAGAGTCGCTAACATTAGCAGGAATAGAAAAAGCGGTTGCCGAATTGGCAATAAAAGCAAGAGAAAATAAATTAACATTAGAAGAAATGACAGGGGGTACTTTTACCATCACTAATGGTGGCGTATTTGGTTCCATGATGTCAACTCCAATCATCAATGCGCCGCAATCTGCTATTTTAGGCATGCATAATATTGTGGAGAGACCAGTTGCCATAAACGGTCAAGTAGTTATTAGACCCATGATGTATGTGGCGCTTTCTTATGATCACAGAATTATTGACGGTCGCGAATCGGTAGGATTTTTAGTACGTGTAAAACAGTTATTAGAAGATCCAGAACGCATGTTGTTAGGGGTTTAATCTTTTTCAATTAATATGAAAAGCCTGAAGCGTTCATAGTTTCAGGCTTTTTTTTATTCATGACATTTGTCATATTTAAATGTCAAATGAAAAGATATATTTACTTAGTTAAACTTAAAACCCTATACAATGAACACGGCACATATTCACTTAATGATTACACACTTGCCAATAGTTGGCGCATTTATTGGTTTGTTAATTTTGTTATTTGCTTACCAAAAAAAAGATGCAAATGTAAAAACGGCAGCATATTTAGTTTTTGTAGTATGTGCTATTGGGGCTAGTATTGCTTATGCTACCGGCGAAGGCGCCGAAGAAGTAGTGGAAAATTTACCAGGCGTTTTAGACTCTGCCATGGAGACGCATGAAGATGCGGCGATGTATAGTTTGGTTTCGATGATTGCCTTGGGTGTGATGTCAATAATAGGAATTATACAAATTCGTTGGAATGCCAGCAAATTAAATTTTGTGCATTCAATAATTCTCCTACTTTCCCTATCTAGCATGATGAGCATTGCTTATACCGGCAATTTAGGCGGGAAAATTAGACATACAGAAATCGCAAACGCATCGGATGCCCTTCCAACAAATGAGCAACCGAACAAGGAATCTGATGAGGATTAGTTAAACAAGACAGCGCCTGTTTGCGTATCATAAATTCCCGAAACAATTTTAATTTCACCGTTTGCCGCTTTATTCTTTAAGTATTCACTTTGATCAAGAATTTCTGCGATAGAATTGTCAACATTTAATTGAGTGATGCGTTCGATTACTTTTTCGTTTCCTTCGATTAAATGTCTTTCGCAATTACAAGCTTGAATAGATTTTTCTATTTTATTGGTAATATTGGATATATGTCCAGCACTATTGCCTTGAATTGCTTTGGCAATTGCACCACAATTGCTGTGCCCTAAAACCACCACTAGCTTAGTTCCTAAGTCTTTGCAGGCTAATTCTATGCTGCCTAAAATATCATCGTTGATAATATTACCTGCAATTCTGATAGAAACAAGATCGCCTATACTTGCGTTAAATATTAAATCTGGATTGGTTCGAGAGTCGATACAACTTACAATAGTAGCCATTGGGTTTTGACCTAAAGAAGTTGCATTGATTTGGTGCTTTAAATATTTTTCAGACCATTTACCTTTTAGGAATCTTTCATTACCCAATTTTAATAAATTGAGCACTTCTTCGGGCTTTAATTTTCCTTGACTTTCTTTGTCTAAAACATTGACAAACTGAATATGATCATCGAGCTGATACATAGTCTTTAAACCTACAATATTGAGTTTGATATTTTTTTCTTTAGAAACAGTGGATTTAAAATCTTCAATAATTTCTAATACATCATTATCAATATAATCGCAAAAGTTGGCGTCTATAATGAGCTTAGAACCAGCTGGAATAGACCAAAGGGTATCTTTAATGGTTGCTTTGTTTAAAAAGGAAACTTGATTGGGTAATTCCATTCTAATGGTTTCGCCAAAAGCAAGCACTTCTTTTTCTATTTTAAAAGGATTTTTAAAATTGCTTTTCATTAAGTAGAAAATACTAACGGCCAACCCGATTAAAATACCAATCAATAAATCTGTAAAAACGATAGCTAGAATAGTAGTAACAAAAGGAATAAACTGGTTCAGCCCTTTTTTATACATTTCTTTAAATAAAGAAACCTTAGCTAATTTATATCCTGTTACTAGTAGTATAGCGGCTAAAGAAGCGATAGGAATTAAATTTAAAAAAGGGCCAATAAATAAAACGCTAGTAAATAATAATAAGCCGTGTAAAATGGTTGACAATTTTGTTGCAGCGCCGGCATTGATGTTAACCGAGCTTCTTACAATAACGGATGTGATAGGTATGCCGCCAACTAAACCTGAAAAAATATTTCCAATTCCTTGCGCAACTAATTCTTTATTTGGTGATGCTTTTCGCTTGTGAGGGTCAATGTTTTCAACTGCTTCAAGGTTAAGCAAAGTTTCTAGCGATGCAACAATGGCAATAGTGAAACCAACCATCCAAACTTGAGGATTACTAATACTTGTAAAATCTGGTGTGGTAACCAAAGATAAAACGCCATTGATTTTTGGAATATTAACTAGGTGTGTTTGTTCAATGTAAAGAGTTGGAATAAATTGTTGAAAAACTAAATTTATTAATATGCCGCTAATTACTACAAATAAAGAAGCGGGTAAAAAATTATATTTCTTTAAAGGTGTTTTATCCCAGTAAATTAAAACAAGTAATGAAATAATAGAAACAATAATGGCACCAGATGAAAAATGATTTACAATATTGATGAGTTCCGAAAATGTGTTCTCGCCATCTTGTTGAATAAAACTAAAGTCGTTCTCCACATCTGCATCATAGCCAAAACTATGTGGAATTTGTTTTAAAATTAAAATGATACCGATTGCGGCTAGCAATCCTTTAATGACATTCGAAGGAATATAATCTGCAATAAATCCCAGCTTGAAAATTCCACTAAGGAGTTGAATTACACCAGCAATAACGCCAGCCATTAATAGTAATTCAAAACTACCAAGTGTGCCAATGGCTGTTAAAATAACTGCTGCTAAACCAGCTGCAGGTCCACTTACGCTGGTATGGGATTCGCTTAATAAACCGACAATAACACCGCCAATTACACCAGCAATAACGCCAGAAAGCATTGGGGCGCCACTTGCTAGCGCAACACCTAAGCATAATGGCAAGGCCACCAAAAATACGACCACACTGGCTGGTAAATCAAATTTTATTTTAGCAAACATATATTAAAATTAGTTTTGTAGTTTTAAAACTTAAAAATGCATAATTTGTTTTGTAAATCGAAGTATATTAGCGTTAAAAATAGATTAAATGTGTTGTATTGATGGTGTTTTGCTAATTCATTTAAGTTAATATTGGGATGTACTTTAAGCGAATAGTTTTATTTTTTCTTTGCATTGCTTTACAATATAGCAATGCTGCTGCACAAACACAGAAAGCTACTTTTTTTTTGCAAACCGATTTTGATCAATTATTGCTAAACGATTCGATTAAAATTTCTAAATGCGCCATCTATTTAACTAATTTTAAATTTTATAATCAAAGGCAATTGGTATTTGTAGATACTAATCAAGCGCATTTAATTGATCTGCTCGACCCCAGTCCAGTCCAATTTAATATACCAAAAAATCAAGTGTATAACCGAGTGGAATTTAATATTGGAGTCGATAGCAGTATGAGTGTAGCAGGTATTTTGACCGGCGACCTAGACCCACGTATGGGAATGTATTGGGCATGGCAAAGTGGGTATATTAATTTTAAATTAGAAGGGGTTTTAAATACTAAAGTTCAACAGCCATTTCAATATCATATTGGTGGCTATGCCGGAAAGCTTAATGCCATTCAAACTAATTCCTTTGAAGTTTATCCGAACAATAAATATACTTTGAGTTTTAATTTCATGCCCATGTTACAATACTGTTTAGCGCAAAAAAAATTTGAATTAATGTCTCCTCAACTTAAAGCGGTACAATTAGCAAAATTACTTTCAGAAAACACCACTTGTACTAAAGTTCAAAATCTATCAAATGAATAAGGCATTTGTTTTTTTTATTTTACTAGGCCTTTTTTCAGTTGCATTTATTGCACCTTCTAATGTTGAGTTTAAAAAACCAGCAAATTTCCCAAAACCAAAATATAATTTTCAAAATAACCCCTACGATTCAAATAAAATTAATATTGGTCGCGCTTTATTTTACGATCCCATATTATCTAAAGACAGTAGTATTTCTTGCGCAAGTTGTCATAGTAATTATACCGCATTTACTCATGTCGACCATGCCTTAAGCCATGGAATAGCCGATCGTATTGGCTTTCGGAATGCACCTGGGCTTATGAATTTAGCATGGCACGAAAATTTTATGTGGGATGGAGCAATTAATAATTTAGAGATGCAAGCCTTAGCTCCCCTTACCAATCACCTAGAAATGGATGAGAATTTAATTCATGTTTTAGAAAAGTTAAATCGCAGCGTTTTTTATAAAAATTTATTTAATCAAGCCTATGGAGATGAGGTAATTTCTACAGATCGCTTTTTAAAATCAATCACACAGTTTTTATTGCAAATGGTTTCTGCAAGTGCTAAATACGATAGTGTGAAAAACGGGAATGCTACTTTTACTGCACAAGAAAAAAAAGGCTACCATATTTTTAAAAAAAATTGTGCAACATGCCATACTGAGCCGCTATTTACCAATTTAAAATTTGAGCAAAATAATTTACCTATCGATTCAAATTTAAAAGACATGGGGCGCATGCGCATTACGCAAAGTGCAAAAGATTCCATCTGTTTTAAAGTGCCTACCCTTAGAAATATTGCCTTTACATTTCCTTATATGCACGATGGCCGTATGCGTAAATTGCAAGAGGTGCTTCGTCATTACGAAAATATTGAACTTCTTACAAGCAATCATACGCGTATTAAGATTAAGTTAAATAAACCGGAAAAGGTAGATTTAATGGCTTTTTTGCTTACCCTTACCGATCAACAATTCTTATTTAATCCAGCATTGGCATTTCCGAAAGAATTATTATTATTGAATCGAAGGAAAAACGAATAAACCACGTCTAAATAGCATGAAAAAAATAGTATTAACAGCATTATTAATAGTTGGCTTGCAAAGCGTATTTGCCCAAACTAATCCTGTAATTTTAAATTGGTTGCAAAATACCACTGGTATTATGGGCAGACATTATGTGAAGAATAATTATATACCTATTAACGACAATACCTTAGCAAATGTATTGAGTGTAAAGTATTCGACTGCCAATGTTTATGTGGCAACGAATGGTATTCCATCTTATATAACTGGTCCTTTTTTAGATGGAAATCCATCGAATGCAACCAGTCAAAATGCTATTTTCAAACTCCCATTGAATCCAGTAAAAAATACAGGAAATCCGGTAAACACAACTGGCGGAAACATCGGTTTATTTATTAACGGAGTTGCTTTGTTTGATTATAGAGATGGTGTATCTTGGAAGTCTTCGACTGGAACGCTTGCAGGTGGGCCATTTGGTGGCATGGGCGATAATGTTTGGAATAGAGATGCTGTTGTTGCAGAGCGCATAGGTTTTGATTGCGCAAAAGGTCATCCGGCAATGGGTAATTACCATCACCATCAAAATCCAAGTGCGTTTAGTTTAGATCTTTCGGTTATTTCTACTGTTTGTAATTTATACGTGGCCGATGGATTATATTTAATTGATAGCAATGTACATGCTCCACTTATTGGTTTTGCCTACGATGGCTTTCCAATTTACGGCGCATATGGATATAAAAATTTGGATGGTACTGGTGGAATTGTGAGGATGAAATCTAGTTATCAATACAGAAATATAAGTACGCGCACGCAATATGCAAACGGAATAACTGTTACAGCTGGACCTCCAGTAAGTACAACTTATCCATTAGGTTATTTCAAAGAAGATTATGAATTTGTTTTAGATAGCAATTCGGATTATTTAGATATACACAATGGCCGTTTTTGCATTACCCCCGAATTCCCAAATGGCACTTATTGTTATTTCGCAACAGTAGATCAAAATTGGAACTCCGCTTATCCATATATAGTTGGCCCTACGTTTTATGGAAGCAGGGTAGTAGCTAAAGTAACGACCATTGCAGAGCCCGTTACCACATATTCGCCAAGCACCGGTATAGCCAATACTATCAAAACCAGCATCATTGTTTCACCAAATCCAGCAACAGAATTTGTAGCTGTTCAATTAAGTGGTTTACAAAACGAAGATGTGCAATTGGAATTAATAGACCTTCAAGGTAAAATTATTCAATCAGATAAAATAGTACAAGGTAGTACCATTACTTATTTTGATGTCAGAAAATTATACGACGGCTTTTATTTTCTAAAAGTGATGGGTAAAAATTTCAGCAAAATCGAAAAAATTAAAATTAGCCATTAATGAGAAAGGCAATTATTTTTCTGTTGCTATTGTTAAACATTCAGTATTCAGTTGCACAGAGAAATGTGATTTTGTTAATAGCGGACGATTTAGGAACGGATTACTTGGGCTGTTATGAAGATGCACAAGACACTGTAGATCTTCCAAACATTAGGACATTAGTTAAAAGAGGTGTTCGGTTTCAAAATGCACATTCAAATCCGGTCTGTTCTTCCACAAGGGCCAGTATATTAACGGGTCGATATGGATTTAGAACCGGCGTGGGTGGAATAGTGGGAGGCGCAGGTGGGTCTAATCAATTACCAATTTCAGAAATTACCATTCCGCAACTATTAGCATTATATAAGCCTGCCATTGCGAAAGCAAATATTGGTAAATGGCATTTGCATCAGCCAAATCCTGCAGCTAATTTAATGAACCCGCTTACATTAGGTTATGATCGTTACGAAGGACCTTTTATAGGACAGTTACCTAGCTATACCAATTGGACTAAGTATACCAATGGCCAAGCAAGTACAGTTACTCATTATGCAACATCAGAAAATATTGACAATGCAGTATCTTGGTTAAAGACCATTAATAATAAACAATTCTTTTTATGGATTGGATTTAATGCGCCACATGCTCCTTTTCATTTACCTCCAACCAATCTGCATCATTATACTAATTTATCTGGAACGGCACCCGATATTCGGAATAATCCTAAATCCTATTTTAAAGCAATGTTGCAATCACTTGATACAGAAATTGGTCGATTATTTGACTCTTTAAAAGTGTTCAATAAATATGATAGCACTGATTTTATTTTTATAGGAGATAATGGGAATACGGCGGTAACCGCTCAAATTTCAGACACGAGCAGGGCTAAAGGAACGGTATATCAATATGGTATTCATGTGCCATTTATCATAGCAGGACCTTCTGTGGTTCAACCAGGAAGAGCTTCTTCGCAATTAGTAAATGTTGTGGATATATTTGCAACTACTTTAGAGTTGATGGGAGATACGGCTTGGAGAAATAATATACCGACCAATAAACCGGTCGATGCTAAAAGTATATTGCCAATATTGAAAAATAAAAATGTAGCCATTCGGCCTTGGGCATTTTCAGAAAATTTTAAATTAATTCCTGATGAATCAGATGGTAAAGCAATTAGGAATCTTGATTATAAAATAATAAAGTTTGATAATGGCAAAGAAGAATTTTATCATTTAGCAACTGATCCAGGAGAGCTGAACAATTTATTGATTGGCAATATGAATGCCGATGCAATTACTAATTATCAGTATTTATGCGCTTCTTTAAGTAGTTTGTTAGGAAGCACCGCGTTTTGTAATTCATCACTTAGTATTAATAATATTATATTAGGCGAAAATGAAATTGCCTATCCAAATCCTTTTGATGATTTTATTCAAATTGATCAATCTTATTTAGATTACAGCATACAACTAACAAATATAAATGGTACGGTAATCTATAGTGGGAAAGAAATTGACAATCAAAACTTTTCGGCTATACCTGCAGGGATTTATTTTTTAAATTCAACCACCGGGATTCCTTTTCAAATAAAACTAGTAAAAATAAAATGAGAAAAATTGCATTCATCTTTTGCCTTTTGTTAAGTTTTCAAAACAATTTAACAGCACACGATTTAAATCTTACACATACACCCGAGCAACAATGGACTGTTTTAGGGGAAAGCGTGCAAGGTTCATTTTTAATGTCGAAAGGATCGCAAGTCTACTTAGAAAACGCAAATGGAACTATCTCTCATTTTCCTTTAAAAAGTTTCTCGATTGCAAATCAACAATTTATTGCACAAAAGACAAGCAATATCTTGAAGCTTAATACCAAAGCACCCTACAGCACTAAAGCTATCGCAGAAAAATCAAATTTTTGCCCATTTTTAATCCTTTTCTTCAGCTTCGCTTTATTACTTTTTTATCTTCAACAAAAAAATAAATTCAACAAACTAATTCCAGTTTTAGTGTGCCTGATGATTATTTCCTTTTTAGGATTTACAACTAAGGCCATCAGAACTTTTCATTCAATCACTAATCCACTTACCATCGATTCTGCTTTTACTTTTTACAAACCAACAGTCAATACATTTTGGGATTCAACTTATTTTAAGGTTGAATCAAAAGGAATTCCTGCGCATGGAATGATGACAGGCATTACAGGTTGGCAGCAACAATTTCCAATTCCTCAATGTTATATTGGCACTAATGCCTGGAGTATACCTTTGAATCCAACAATTGCAGCTAATCCAGTTCCAGTAAATCAATTTCA
>CANJWU010000006.1 GCA_947478655.1 Sphingobacteriales bacterium
CAATTCGAGTGAAGATGCCTACCACGAATTACGATTACACTTTTATGAGCTAGCTCACGAAGAGTTTTGGGTATTGTATTTAAACAGGGCAAATAAAGTAATCGAAAAAAAGTTTCATAGTAAAGGCGGAATTTCTGGAACCGTGGCAGATATTCGGATCATTTTAAAAGGGGCAATTTTACATTCCGCCTCTAATATAATTGTTGCACATAATCACCCTTCAGGTAAATTAGACCCAAGCGTGCAAGACCTCAACCTTACCCGTAAATTAAAAGAATCGGCAGCATTGATGGATATTCAGCTAATCGATCATTTAATTATTTATAACGAACAGTTTTTTAGTTTTGCAGACCAAGGCAAGCTTTAAGGACTATAAAAAATCCTTCCTTTTGTATACATTTGTACTGTTTGAAAATAGGTTTCCTTATCAATAGTATTATATAAATGAAGATTTCTTATCAGTGGCTTAAAGATTTTATCGATATCAATCATACGCCAGAAGCGTTGAGCGTTTTTTTAACCGATGTTGGCTTAGAAGTAGAAAGCTTAGAAAAAGTAGAATCTATTAAAGGAGGATTAGAAGGATTAGTAGTGGGTAAAGTTGTCGAAAGAATTCAACATCCCAATGCAGACCGATTGAGTATTACTAAAGTCGATGTGGGTGGTCCAGATTTATTACAAATTGTTTGCGGCGCTTCAAATGTTGCAGCAGATCAAAAAGTAATTGTGGCTACGGTTGGTTGTATGGTTTATCCATTGGCAGGCGAACCATTTAAAATTAGTAAATCAAAAATCCGAGGCGAAGTTTCTGAAGGGATGATTTGTGCAGAAGATGAAATTGGCATTGGAAATTCGCACGAAGGTATTCTAGTGCTTCCCGAAGCTGTGCCAGTAGGAATGTTGGCCAAAGATTATTTTCAAATTGCCGCAGATTATGTTTTTGAAATTGGCTTAACGCCCAACAGAGCCGATGCCGCATCGCACTTAGGCGTGGCAAGAGATTTAGCGGCCATTTTAAAAACAAATTTAAAAACGCAAGCAACTGCTACATTAAAGGAAAGTGCAAACAATGGATTGGCCATTCAAGTTCAAGCAACCGCAGCGTGTAAAAGATATTCAGGAATTTATTTATCAAATATTACAGTAGCAGATTCTCCCGATTGGTTAAAAAATAAATTACAAATGATCGGCTTAAAGCCAATCAATAATGTGGTAGATATTACCAATTATGTTTGTCATAGTTTGGGTCAACCAATGCATGCATTTGATTTTGCTAAAGTACAAGGTGCACAAATCAATGTAAGGAATGCAAAAGAAGGAGAGCAGCTTATCACACTCGATGGCATTAGCCGTAAATTATTTCCTACCGATTTAATTATTGCAGATGCGCAAGTGCCTATGTGTTTAGCTGGTGTGATGGGTGGGCTAAATGCTTGTGTAGATACAAATACACAAAGTATCTTTTTAGAATCTGCTTATTTTGATGCGGTCAGTGTTAGAAAATCTTCGAAGCTGCATAATTTAAAATCGGATAGTTCTTTTCGATTCGAAAGAGGAACAGATCCTAATATGCCCATGATTGCCTTGTCTTATGCAGTTGATTTATTAAAAGAAATTGCAGGAGCCACGATTGCAGCAGATGCATTTGATTTTTATCCGGAGAAAATAACACCAGCAAAAGTGCAATTGTCTTATCAGCAAACCGCACGTTTAATTGGTAAAGAAATTCCAGCAGAACGTATCAAAGAAATATTAACAGGTTTAGACATAACCATCGAAAAAGAAGAAGGCGACACTTTGCATTTAAGTATTCCTACTGCAAAAGTAGATGTAACGCGAGCTTGCGATGTGATCGAAGAAATATTAAGAATTTACGGATTAAATAATATTGAAATGCCCACGCAATTGCGTTCTTCTTTATCGTTTAGTAATCAACCCGACGAAGATGATTTGCAAAATATGGTGGCAGCATTTCTTTGCGATAATGGTTATACCGAAATCATGTCTAATTCGCTTACAACGGCTGCATATCAACAGCAGTACGACTTACAGAATACTGTTAATATTTTAAATCCTTTAAGTAACGAATTAGCGGTATTAAGAAATACCTTATATTTTTCAGGGTTAGAAGCTGTTAATTATAATCAAAATAGAAAGCAAACAGATTTAAAAATGTTTGAGTTTGGTAGTTCGTATCATTTAAAAGAAAAAGGATACAAAGAAATTCCGCACTTAACTTTATTCTTGACAGGAAATAAAACCGCCGAAAATTGGCATGAAAAACAAGAAAAAGTTTCGGCCTACACCATAAAATCTATAGTCGATAAATTATTTGATAGGTTGGGAATTGCAGCACATACCATTACTGATTTTTCTGATTCGGTTTTAGGTTCGGGTTTTCAATATTTAACAAAAAACAATAATGCATTGGTTTTTGTAGGATTGGTTCAAAAATCGGTTTTGAAAAAAATGGATATTGATCAGCCAGTTTGGATTGCCGATTTTCAATGGAAAACTATTTTTGATGCGGTTAAAGCAAAAAAGGCAAATTTCGAAACCCTGGCAAAATTCCCATCGGTTAAAAGAGATTTATCTATGTTAATTGATAAGGCCATTAAATTCGAAGATTTAAAGAAAATGGCCTTGCAAGCAGAAAAGCATTTACTTAAAGAGGTTAGCGTGTTTGATGTTTTTGAAGGAGATAAATTACCGGCAGGCAAAAAGTCGTATGCGCTGAGTTTTGTGCTTCAAGATGCCGAAAAAACACTTACAGACACAGAAATTGATAAAGTAATGGAAAAACTGATCAAAGCTTTCGAAAAAGAGGCAGGAGCCGAAATTCGAAAAGCCTAATGTTTTTTTGTACCTTAGTACTCATTGAAGATAAAAGCCAAATAAAAGATTACTCCAAATGACAGCTTTACCGAAAGGCATAGAGACCATTGAACGAAAAGTAGATATGCTACTGGAGTATTGCGATGCTTTAAAAGAGCAAAATGAACTTTTATTAACAGAAAACGAACAATTTAAAAAGAGCGCAAATGAGCTTAAAACGCAGCTAAATGAGCTAGATGAGAAGCATAATATGCTGAAATTGGCCAAAACTGTAGCAGGTTCAGATGAAAAGACACTTGACATTAAAGCAAAAATTAACGATTTTGTGCGAGAAATAGATAAGTGTATAGCTATATTGAATAAATAAGCAATAGCGAAACATCAGAAAAAATGGGAGAAATCTCCATAAAAATTAATATTGCCGACAGGGTTTATCCTTTGAAAATAAATAGCGAGGATGAAGAAAATGTTCGGAAGGCTGCAAAATTAGTGAATGACCGTTTAAAGGAATTTCAAGAAAACTATGCAGTACGCGATAAGCAAGACTTACTCTCTATGTGTGTTTTGCAAATTGCTACGGAACATTTGAATTTAGATAGACAACAAAGTACCACGAGCCTAACTGTAACTCAAAAAATTGAGCAAATAGATAAAAAGCTAACGGAGTACTTGTTCAAGCAATAAATATTAATCTGATAACAAACCGTTAAAGGTTTTGTGCGTTTCGTGTTGGTTCTTCAATACAAGGCTATGCAAAATTTTTAACGGTTTTATATTTTAAATATGACAATAGAATTAATAGTAGTAGGTATAGTGACATTGCTAGCCGGTTTTTTAATTGCTCGCGTAGTACTTAAAAAAGGTTTGAATGACCATGAGCAAAATTCGAAAGAAAAGGCAAGCCAAATATTAAAAGAGGCAGAATCTCAAGGCGAAATTCTTAAGAAGAATAAGATGCTAGAAGCCAAAGAAAAGTTTTTACAATTGAAAGCAGAGCACGAGCAAGAAATCAATAATAAAAACAATTTGGCCGCACAGCGCGACAATTCTTTGAAGCAAAAAGAGCAATCTTTAGGGCAAAAATTAGAAAATGCCACCCGTAAAGAAACGGAGTTAGACAATCAACGCCAGCAATTAGCGCGTCAGCAAGAATTATTAGATAAGAAAAAAGCAGAGGTAGAGCAATCGCATCAAATACAAGTAAAGCAATTAGAAAAAATTTCTGGTTTATCTGTCGAAGAAGCAAAATCGCAATTGATAGAAGCCTTAAAAGATGAGGCTAAAACCAATGCCATGTCGATGATCAAAGACATTGTAGAAGATGCTAAAATGACTGCTGCTAAAGAAGCTAAGAAAATTGTGATTCAAACTATTCAGCGTTCGGCAACAGAAGCGGCTATCGAAAATACCGTTTCGGTTTTCAATATTGAAAGCGACGAAGTAAAAGGTAGAATTATTGGTAGAGAAGGTAGAAACATTAGGGCTTTAGAAGCAGCTACCGGTATCGAAATAATTGTAGATGATACACCAGAAGCAATTATATTATCTGGCTTTGATCCAGTGCGAAGAGAGTTAGCGCGTTTGTCTTTACACCGTTTAGTAACCGACGGTCGTATTCACCCAGCAAGAATCGAAGAAGTAGTTGCTAAAACGCGTAAGCAATTAGAAGAAGAAATTATTGAAACAGGCGAACGTACTGTAATCGATTTAGGTATTCATGGATTGCATCCAGAATTAATCCGAATGATTGGACGTATGAAATACCGTTCTTCATATGGTCAAAATTTATTACAACATTCTAGAGAAGTAGCCAACTTCTGTGCGATCATGGCAACCGAATTAGGATTGAATGTGAAGATGGCTAAACGTGCAGGTTTATTGCATGATATCGGAAAAGTTTCGGAAGAAAATCCAGAAGTACCGCATGCTATTTTAGGTATGCAATTAGCAGAAAAATATAAGGAGCATCCAGAAGTTTGTAATGCCATTGGAGCCCATCACGACGAAATTGAAATGACGAGTATTCTATCGCCAATTATTCAAGCATGTGATGCGATTTCGGGCGCAAGACCAGGTGCAAGAAGAGAAGTAGTAGAAAGTTATATCAAAAGATTAAAAGATATGGAGAGCTTAGCTTTATCGTATCCTGGAGTAGAAAAAACTTTCGCTATTCAAGCGGGTAGAGAGTTGCGCGTAATTGTAGAAGCAGAAAAAATTTCCGATAAAGATTCAGAAGCTTTGGCTTTCAATATTGCAGAACGTATTCAAACAGAAATGACTTATCCAGGTCAAGTGAAAGTAACGGTAATTCGAGAGACAAGAGCTGTTTCTTATGCTAAATAATTTAAATGGCTTGGTGAAAACCAAGCCATTTTTGCTTAAAATAAAAACGCAAACGCATGACTAAATTAGATCAACTTTTTGCAAAATATAGCGAAAGCCATCAAAACAAAATCAACAAAACCATACACTGGATTGCAGTGCCAACCATTGTATTTAGTTTACTAGGTTTAATTTGGGCCATTCCGATGCCGGCATTTATGGCGCCTTATCCTTTTTTTAATTGGGCTTCTATTGTCATCGCATTTGCTTTGTATTATTATTACCAATTATCGCCCATTCTAGCTTTCGCCATGATTATATTAATAGGGCTATTTTCCTATTTTATTGTTTTAGTAGAGTTGAATGCGCTGGCCGGTGGAATGCAGATGTGGCAATTTTTCAGCATACTTTTCGTCATTTCTTGGATATTTCAGTTTATTGGTCACCATATTGAAGGTAAAAAGCCTTCTTTTTTCGACGATTTACGTTTTTTGCTGATTGGTCCCATCTGGTTGATCCATTTTGTATTTAAGAAAATAGGCATTCCCTATCAGAGCCGTCAGTAAAAGCCCTAAATAACAGCTATTTAGAAATTCTTCAAAACCATTAATTAATATGTTGTTAACATCAGGTTAACATTGCAGGGCTATTTTTGCAATACATTAAACTGACAATGAAACATACATTTCAAAAGATTACATTTCTTAGCTTTTTTCTATTGCTAATGATGGAATTAACCGTTGCGCAAGCAAACACCGAACAAAAACCCAAAGGTAAAATTATTGGCAAAATTTTAGACAAAGTAAACAACGATCCTATTATTGGGGCAATTGTTCTGGTAGATGGAACTACCATTGGTGTACAAACCAACTTTGATGGTCAATACGAATTAAATTTACCACAAGGAGCGTATAAAATTTTAATTAAATATGTTGCCTATAATACCAAGTCAATTGATGGGGTAATGGTAACATCTGGTAAAACCACAACCTTAAATGTTGCAATGGAAGAAAATTCTAAAGCAGTATCTGAAGTAGTGATTACCTCTACCTATAAAAGAGAAAGTTTAGGATCTTTATATACCATTCAAAAAAATAACATTGCCATTTCAGATGGTATATCTTCAGATATCATCAAGCGTTCACCAGATAGAAATACCAGTGACGTTTTAAAGCGTGTGAGTGGTGCAAGTATTCAAGATAATAAATTTGTAGTGATCAGAGGATTAAGTGATCGTTATAATGTAGCATTAATCAACGGTTCACCATTGCCAAGTACAGAGCCAGACAGAAGAGCTTTTGCATTCGATATTTTCCCATCTAATTTATTAGATAATTTAACGGTTACTAAAGCCGCAACGCCAGATCTTCCAGGTGATTTTGCAGGTGGTGTAATTCAATTAAATACCAAAGATTTTCCTGATGAGCCTTTTTTAAGTGTAACAGTTGGTTCAAATTATAACGATGCTTCTACCGGAAAAGCATTTTACCAAAATGCAACAAAAGGCAAATATGATTTTTTTGGTATTGATGATGGAAGCAGAAATTTTGTAAAAGATTTACCAGCAAGAGCAGATTTTCCTAGTAGTGTATACAAAACAGCTGCTATTACACGAACTGTTAAAAATGATTGGGGATACGAAAAACAAACGGCAATACCAGGTTCAAATTTTCAAATGTTATACGGTTCAAAAACTAAAATTGCGGGTAGAGATGCAGGTTTAGTAGCTGGTGTAACCTATAATAATACTTATCGTTTCAATAGAATACAAAGACAAGATTTTGACAACGATGGTAGGTTATTTAATTTCAAAGATGATAACTATAGAAATAATGTTGCATGGGGTGCCATTGCAAATGCATCTTATCAAATTGGAGAAAATTCAAAAATATCCTTCAAAAATATTTTAAGTATCAATACCGATAACAATACGGTATTAAGAGATGGATATGATTTATTGTCAGGTCAATCTGATACCGTTTTAATCAAAGCTTATTCATACGAATACGTTAGTAAGAAGTTATTGTCTTCTCAATTAAATTTTGATAAGCAATTTGCAAATCAAATGAAATGGAGAGTGAATGCAGGCTACAGTAAAGTTTTGAGAGATGAACCAAATTCTAGAACATTGGCTTATAGTAAAGCAGCCTGGGCGCCGGAAAGTCCTTATCTAGTTCAGATTGGTCAAAACCCAGATAAAAACTCTAGAAAATTTTATTCAAAATTAAACGAGGATAATTATTCACTTAGTTCTGATTTGACCATTCCATTTGATTTAATGGGAGATAAAAGTATCATTAAAACAGGTGTTTGGACACAACAAAGAGCTAGAGAATTTGACGCAAGATTTTTTGCATATAAGCAATTAGGTTTTGGTCTTACAGATTCTATGAAATCTTTAGATCCTTCTCATGTTTTTGATTTAGGAAACTTACAAGATACGGTTGGTCCTTTAAATGGATTTATTTTACAAGACATTACCAATCCAACTGCCAATTATTCTGCAAAGAATAATTTAAATGCAGCTTATATTTTATTTGATAGTCGAATTAATACAAAAGTAAGATTAGTATGGGGCGCAAGGGTAGAGTCAAATAATGTAACGCTTACCTCTTCAACGGGTCAAACATTAGTTGATACTACTAACATAGACATTTTACCATCTGTTAATTTTACTTATGCCATTAATGAAAAAGCTAATTTAAGATTGGCTTATTCTAAAACAGTTTCTCGTCCAGAGTTTAGAGAATTAGCTCCTTTCGAATTTGAAGATTTTATTACGAATACTTTAATTTTAGGAAATCCGAATTTGAAGCGTGCTTTAATCAACAACTTTGATGTGAGATACGAATTGTATCCAACGGCTGGTGAAATATTTTCAGCAACCGCATTTTACAAGAATTTTAAAGATCCAATCGAAGCCGTTTATTTAGGCGGAAGTAACCGTACTAAATCTTTCTTAAACGTAAAATCTGCTGTTAATTATGGTATCGAATTAGAGTTTCGCAAGAAATTAAACTTCTTAAATAATTTCAATGCTTTAGCTTGGGAAGGTTGGGATAATTTTACCATTGCTACTAATTTTGCAAGAATTGAATCAAGTGTAGATTTAAGAGGAAATCCAAATGTGCAGGATTCAATTAGACCATTACAAGGTCAGTCTCCATATCTAATCAATTCTTCATTGAGTTATTATAATCCAGAAAATGCTTTTGGAGCAACTATTTTATACAATGTTATTGGTAGAAGAATTAGAGAAGCTGGTTTCTTAGGATACGAAAACGTTTGGGAAGCGCCACGTAATATGTTAGATCTTCAAGTTTCTAAAACATTTTTAAATAAGTTCGAATTAAAAGCAACCATCTCAGATATCTTAAACCAAAGCAGAGATTATTATCAAGATATGGATAAGAATAAAGTGTTTAATGCCGAAAAAGATAATTTAATTGAGCGTACTAATTTCGGAACTACTTATTCATTTGCCCTTTCTTATAAGTTTTAAAATAAATATTCATATGATATTTAAAAAGGCAGCTTTAGGGCTGCTTTTTTATTTAAAATACATTTTTAAATAACCTCCTCTTAACATTAGCATAATATTGCCGGTTTAAATTTGAAAAAAAACTAAAAGCTTTATGAAAAAATTATTACTTGCTGTAATGATCTTGTTTTTTGCAAATAATTTTGCAAATGCACAGTTCCAAACGGTTTCAGGTCACATTACGACTAACACCACTTGGACTAACGACAAAATCTATCGTATGGATGGATTTATCTATGTTGACTCTAATGCTACTTTGACTATTCAACCAGGTACCATTGTAAGAGGAATTAAATTAACTAAAGGAACTTTAATTGTAACTAGAGGTGGTAAATTAATTGCCGATGGTACAGTTGATAAGCCAATTGTATTTACATCAGACGAAGTTGCAGGTACTCGTACTTATGGCGACTGGGGTGGTGTAATTATTTTAGGTAATGCGCCTATTAATCCAGTTGGTGGACAAGCAACTATCGAAGGTGGTGTGAATAACGCTGCTGGTGATGGTCAATATGGTGGAACAAACGCTGCAGATAACTCAGGTATCATTAGATACGTGCGTATCGAGTACGGTGGAATTCCATTCTCTGCAAACAACGAAATCAATGGTTTAACCATGGGTGGTGTTGGTAGCGGAACAATTGTAGATTACGTAATGGTAAGTTTCAACGGAGACGATTCATTCGAGTGGTTTGGTGGTACAGTTAACTGTAAGCACTTAATCGCATACAAAGGAGTAGATGACGATTTCGATACAGATTTTGGATTTGCAGGTAAAGTACAATTTGGTTTAGCTGTTCGTGATGCGAACGTTGCCGATCAAGCAGGTGATTCAAACAGTTTTGAATCAGATAACGATGCAGCTGGTTCTGGTGCTACACCAAAAACAAAAGCAATCTTCTCTAACATTACTTCTATCGGACCAAAATTAACTTCTACTTCTGTAGTCAATGCAAAATATAACAACGCATTAAGATTAAGAAGAAACACGACATGTTCTGCATACAATTCAGTATTCATGGGATGGCCAAATGGTGTATTCATCGAAGGTGACTCGGCTGCTAAAAATGCAAACAACGATTTATTACAAATGTCAAACACATTTGTTTCTGGAAGTACAGTAGCATTGAAAAAATCTACTGTTAACATTACTTTTGATGTAGCTGCATGGTATAACACAGCAGGTAAAAGAGATTCAGTATTAACTGAAAACACAGAAGTGATGTTAAACAATCCATTTGCTGCTGTTCCAAACTGTTTACCTTTAACAGGTTCACCAGTATTGAACAGAGCAAGTTTCACCAATTCAAGATTAACCAATTCATTCTTTAGTACAACAACATATATCGGTGCATTTGGTACAGATGATTGGACTGCAAGATGGGCTAATTTTGATCCACAAAATACAAACTATAATGTGCCTACTGTAACAGCAGCATTTACTGTTTCTGTTCAAAACAAAGTGGTAACAGTTGTAAACAATTCAACGGGTGCAACTAATTATTCTTGGAACTTTGGCGATAATTCAGCTTTAGATACCAACAAAAACACAACACATACTTACGCATCAAATGGTGGTTACAAAATTGTTTTAACCTCAAGTAACTTATTATACTCAGCTAAAGATTCAATCAGAGTATCAATCAACACAGGTCCTCAATATCAATTAGTTTCTGGTCACATTACAAGTAATACTACTTGGACTAATGACAGAATTTACCGTATGGATGGTTTTGTTTATGTAGATTCAAATGCTACTTTAACTATTCAACCAGGTACCATTGTAAGAGGAATTAAATTAACTAAAGGAACTTTAATTGTAACTAGAGGTGGTAAATTAATCGCCGATGGTACAGTAGATAAGCCAATTATTTTTACATCTGATGAGCCAGCAGGTACACGTACTTATGGCGATTGGGGTGGTATAATTTTATTAGGTAATGCGCCTATTAATCCAGTTGGTGGACAAGCAACTATCGAAGGTGGTGTAAATAACGCTGCTGGTGATGGTCAATATGGTGGAACAAACGCTACAGATAATTCAGGTATCATCAGATACGTGCGTATTGAGTACGGTGGAATTCCATTCTCTGCAAACAACGAAATCAATGGTTTAACCATGGGTGGTGTTGGAAGCGGAACTACAGTTGATTACGTAATGGTTAGTTATAACGGAGACGATTCATTCGAGTGGTTTGGTGGTACAGTTAACTGTAAACACTTAATTGCTTACAAAGGAGTAGATGATGACTTCGATACAGATTTTGGATTTGCAGGTAATGTACAATTTGGTTTAGCTGTTCGTGATGCGAACGTTGCCGATCAAGCGGGAGATTCAAACAGTTTTGAATCGGATAACGATGCGGCTGGTTCTGGTGCTTCACCAAAAACAAAAGCTTTATTCTCAAACATAACTTCAGTTGGTCCAAAAGCAACTTCAACAACTGTGGTAAGTTCAAAATATAATAATGCATTAAGATTAAGAAGAAACACGACATGTTCTGCATACAATTCAGTATTCATGGGATGGCCAAATGGTGTATTCATCGAAGGTGACTCAGCTGCTAAAAATGCAAACAACGATTTATTACAAATCTCAAATACCATTGTTTCTGGAAGTGCAGTACCTTTGAAAAAATCTACTGTTAACACGGTATTTGATGTATCTGCATGGTTTAACGGAGCAGGTAAAAAAGATACAATTATACCAGCTAATACAGATGTGATGTTAACAGATCCATTTGCTGCAACTCCAAACTGTTTGCCTATGACAGGTTCACCAGTATTGAACAGAGCAAGTTTCACTAATACAAGATTAACCAATTCATTCTTTGATGTAACATCATATGTAGGTGCATTTGGTTCAGACAACTGGACTGCAACTTGGACTAATTTCGATCCACAAAATGCAAATTACAGTGAGTTACCAATGACTGCTAGTTTCACTACAGTAGTAGATTCATTTAAAGCAACATTTACAAACAAGTCTTTAAATGCTTATACTTTTGATTGGAGCTTTGGTGATAATACAGCTAACTCAACTGACGAAAATCCAGTACATACTTATGCTGCTATTGGAACTTACAAAGTGATCTTAACCACTTCAAATGGTATCAGTACTAAAAAAGATTCATCATTGGTAACTATTAATGTATTGCCAACTGCTAAATTCACATCAGTTACAGATTCATTCAAAGTTACTTTTGCTAACAAATCTACTTTTGCTTCATCTTATTCTTGGAACTTCGGTGATAACAATACTTCAACGCTTGAAAATCCAGTGCATACTTATGCTGCAAATGGAACATACAAAGTTGTATTAACTGCTTCAAACGGAATCAGTTCAACAAAAGATTCAGCAAATATTGTGATCAGTGTGGTGGGTGTAGACAATACTAAATTGATGAATCAATTAGTATTGTATCCTAACCCTGTAAACAACAATGCAACGGTTGCATTTAATTTAATGCAATCAGCTAAGTTGTCTGTTAAAGTATTAGATATTAATGGCAGAACAATTGCTACAATTGCAGATAATACAAACTTTAGTGCAGGCGTTCAAAACTTAACAATAGATGCTAGTGCTTTTGAAGCGGGTGTTTATATGGTACGTTTATATAACAAAGAAACTGCATCTACCATTAGATTTGTAGTAGTAAGATAGTTTCATCAAAACAGTTTAATGTAAGGGTCTGCCGGAGAAATCTGGCAGGCCTTTTTTGTTATTTAGACAATTGCTCTTTCATTTCTTTAGGCATCATTAAGATGTCTAATAAAAGAAATCCATCTAAGCAATCATTGAATTTTGGATCAATATTGAAGCCTAATATTTTCGCATTCATTTGAATGTATTGTCTAATTAAAACGGGCACTTTGGCGTGGTTTTGTTCAATATCAGAGATAATAGTATCTAAGGATTTAATACTATTTTTCTTTTCGATTAAAATTTGGGTGGTTTCGTTTTGCGTATCAAATTTAAATTGCTTTTTAGCTTTGATTAAATTTGCAAAGGTATCGTCACTACATTCTTTTTTTAAGTAGCTCACAATTATTCGCTTTGATAATTTTGAATAATTATTACTGATACTCACTGGTCCAAATAAATAACGATATTTAGGATTTTGAATCACAAATTTTAAAATCCCTTTCCATAATAAAAATAATGGCAATGCTTTTTGTTGATAATCTTTTGTAATAAAAGACCTACCAAGCTCCAGACCACTCGACATGATTGGGCCAAAACCTTTTTTGATTTTAAATAAATTTCTAATGTAAAAGCCACCAATTCCGTGGTGTTCCATAATTTGATCGCCTAATCCTACGCGGTAGCAACCAACAATTTTGAGGGCTTCTTGATCCCAAATAAATAAGTGTTTATAATAAATATCGTATTTGTCTAGGTCTATAGATTTGTTCGTTCCTTCCCCAACTTCTCTGAAGGTAATTTCTCGAAGCCTGCCAATTTCTTGTATGATATTAGGTATCTCTTGAAAATTGGCAATATATACTTGATAATTTTTTTCAGTTAAAATAAGATTATTTATAGATAGTTTGGAAATATCGCTTTGAATTAATTTTGCATTTACAGGCGCAATAATTGCTGCTGGTTTTTTCTTAATTTTAAAAATATTTTTATGAAGAATGTTTTTCACTTCAATCCCTGATGCAAGCGCATAGGTTCTGGTTCTTAAGTATAACAGCATTTTACTATTGGAATCAAAAGATTCTAGCTCATTGTATTTAATGCACTTGCCGATCCTTACTTTAATAACATGCCCCTTTTTATTTAACAACTCCTTAGGTAATTGAGCGGTTCTCAGTTTCTGATTTATCAAACCCAATAAATTAAAAAGCAAACCATTGTTTCCATCAAAATAAATAGGCAAAACGGGGACCTTGGTTTTGGAAATTATTTTTCCAATAACCGGATTCCAATCTTTATCGGTTATTTTTCTTTTTTGACTTTGATAAGAAGATACTTCTCCTGCCGGAAAAATACCTATAGGATTACCATTCTGTAGGTATTTAATGGTGTTTTTAATGCCAGATACACTGCTGGTGTTCTTGTAGTCTTCGAATGGATTAACGGCAATTATTTGATCTTGAATAGCCGGAATTTTTTTAAGAATAAAATTGGCCATTAATTTTATTTCTGGTCTAATTTCTCCTAATATTTTAAGCATGATTAATCCTTCGATGCC
>CANJWU010000007.1 GCA_947478655.1 Sphingobacteriales bacterium
AGCTTTCTTGCGCTATTAAAGAATTGAAAAAACCGTTATGATTATCAGAGTATGCGTTCCATTTTAAATAAACAGTACCATTGCATTGATCTACCGTTTGATTTAAAAATATAGTTTGATGAGGTTTTACACCTAAGGTATCAAAGCCAGATTGTGCAATTGGATTCACATCTTTATCAAAAGCGGTAACCCAAAACCTTAGTGATTTCTCACTTGGTAAATCAATTTGTCCGAAATTGTCTTCGTAAACTAATTTATTATTGCTTCTACCATTGATGGTGATAGGCGCATCAAAAATCATTTGTCCTAAATTATTTTGGTAAATTCTGTAAACATAATACCCATCTACTGTTGTATTTGGAGATACCTGCCAATTAATACTCACCTGACGGTCGTTTAAGACAGTTACTGAATCAATTGACACCGTTGGAATTTGTGCAAATGTTGCAGGAGCCCAAAAAATCCCTAAAATAAATAGTTGCTTAAGAAATTTCATCTTTCAAATATATTATTTTTTTCCTACAACTACTTCAGTTAAAGTATCTGTGGCAAAATATTTGTTCGCTAGATCCATAATTCGCTGAGAATTAATGGTTTTAACCCTCGTAAAGTAAGTAGTATAATAGCTATAATCTAGCCCATAAGGGTAAATTGCTTTGTATTTATCGGCATAACTGAACACATTTTCGATGCTGCCCAAATAAGAACCCAGTAAGTAATTTTTAACTAAATCAAGTTCTGACTCGGGCACTAATGTTGTTTTTAATTTTTCGATTTCGAAGTAAATCTCCTTTAATGCAGCTTCACAAACAGCTGCACCAACTTCCGTAGCAATATAAAAAAAGCCCGTATCTAAAGTAGAAGCAATACCAGATCCAATGCCATAAGTATAACCTTTATCTTCTCTAATGTTTGCCATTAACCTCGAACCAAAATAACCACCTAAAAGCGTACTTAAAACAATTAAGTCTATATAATCTGGATGCGTTTTATTACCAATTAATTTACCAATTCTAATGGCAGATTGTAAGGCATCTGGCTTTTCGATGAGTATTTTTTGAGCTGGTGCAGGTTTTATCAAATCTAATGCAGGTAATGCTTTGCTCGATAATGGAATGGTAGAAATTAATTCATCTATGGTATTAATTTCCTGATCGCTGATTAAACCTGCAGCAATTATTTTACAATTTGCAAAAGAATAATATTCTTTAAAAAAATGCTGAAGTTGAGCTTGTGTTAATTGATCGCAATCAGCTGCACTAAGCATTTTACCATAAGGATGAGCGCCTCCAAATAAAAGATGATTAAAGTTTCGCTTGGCTAAAAAATCATTCTTTTCTAAATTGATGGCTAATCTTTGTTTGGTATTTTCTACATAAGTTTTGATTTCTGATGCTGGAAATACCGAATCTGTTAATATATCTAAAACAAGCCTAAGGGTTTCTTTTAGATATTTATTGAGCGTATATAGGGTAATGCTGGCTTTATCAAAAGTTACATCTTGCTGAAAATAGGCACCATAAAAATCTATTTGCTCCATGAGTTCTACAGAACTAAAATGGCTTGTGCCTGCATTCAATAAAAAATTACAGGCATTGGCAAGCAATGTTTGATTTTCTCTATTGGTACCCGCATCAAAAATAAATTCGATTCGTATTAAATCTTCTGTTCCTGCATTGATATAATTCAACTTCAAGCCATTAGATAATAAGTATTCTTGAGCAGGTAATAAGGATATATTTTCTAATTCAAATGCAGCAGGTGCAACCGTTCTATCTATTTTCATTAATTATTTTGACTATGGTAATATAAGGTAGCACAATTTTCTTTTTGAAATATTTGATTAGCATATAACTGAATTGCATCAACTGTTACTTTTTGATATTGTTCCAATTCATTATTAATCAAATTAGCATCGCCAATTAATTCATAATAGGCTAAATTCATGGCTTTGTTTAACAAACTCATTTCGCCAAATACAAAAGAGGATTCAAGTTTATTGATGTTTTTTTGCAATTCTCTTACTGGAACTTTTTCGTTTTTTAATTCATCTAAGGCAATCCAAATGTGCTCATCTGCTTGCTCCATGGTAATTCCAGGCATTAACTTACCTTCTACTATTAACAAGCCAGGTTCAATATCGCCAGAAATATACGCATTGATGTCGCTGAAAATTCTTTTATTCTTCACCAAACTTTGGTATAATCTCGACGACTCTCCTCGAGATAAAATATCCGAAATTAAATCGGCGGTATTGTATTTTCCACTCAATCTACTATCAATATGAAAGGCTTTATAAATAGCATCGCTAGGAACTTTAGCAGATACTTTTTGAGTCCTTTCCTCTTTTTGCTTAGGTTCTTCGGGAAGGTTTCTTTGGTATTTTTCACCTGCAGGAATTGGGCTAAACCATTTATCGCATAATGCTTTTACATCGGCTAGAGATACCGCTCCAGCTACTACTAATATTGCATTTGAAGGATTATAATGTTTGGCAAAAAATGCTTTAACATCTGCTATTTTTGCATTTTCGATGTGTGCTATTTCTTTACCAATAGTAGCCCATTGGTATGGATGCACTTGATAGGCTAAGGGTTTTAACTTTAACCATACATCGCCATAAGGCTGATTTAAATAGCGTTGCTTAAACTCCTCAATTACTACATTTCGTTGCACTTCGAGGCTTTTCTCCGAAAATGCTAAACTCAACATTCGATCAGATTCTAACCAAAATGCAGTTTCGATATTTACCGCCGGTACTTGTATATAATAATTGGTAAAATCATTATTGGTAAACGCGTTATTTTCTCCACCTACCCTTTGCAAAGGCTCATCATAAGATGGAATATTGACAGAACCGCCAAACATGAGGTGTTCAAATAAATGCGCAAAACCAGTCTGATTTGGGTTTTCATCTTTAGCACCTACATCATAAATTATATTCAATACCGCCATTGGGCTGGTATGATCTTCCTGCACTATTACCCTTAAACCATTGGGTAAAACAAACTTCTCGAATGGTATCATTTATAATAATTGTTCTATTTCTCGTATTAATGTTTCTAAAACGTTTCCTGTTTGACCAATGCTTACAAATTTTACCACCCCATTTTGATCAACAATAACATGGGTTGGATATTTAGTAATTTTCATATTGATAATCATATCATCAACATCAGCGCAAATAATATATTTAAAAGGATTGGTTTTTAAAAAATCTTTAACCTCGTCAGCAGGGTCATATGTTGGGGCTAAAAAAGCAATATTTTTATTTTTGTAACGATCTACAATTTTATTTAAATCAGGTATTTCGGCTTTACTTGGAGCTGCATCTTTAAACCAAAAATTAATCACTAAAATTTTACCCGCGAAACTTTCTTTGGTTAAAACCTTACCATTTAAATCGCTAACCGAAAAGTCAATTAAAGGTTGGCCCGTTGTAAAACCCGCTAAAGTAATTGGGCCGCGTTTTTCTTTACTTGCTAAAAAGTTTTTACGCTCTTCATCGGTGCTTTTTCTAAGCAAGAAGGTTGGTATTTGAGATGTCTCGTCTGTAATAGCGGACAAGGTATAATCGCCAGATTGCACTTTTGCAAACCAATTATCTGCACTTAAAATTAAACCAGCACTATCTTTAACTAGGGTAGCACGATCTTGTTTATAGGCCGACAATGATTTATATCCTGCTTGTGACCAAGCACTTAGGCTAAATAAAAATAAAAGCACGACAAAACTAATCTTTTTCATAAAAATGTTGTTTAAAGGTTAATCAAATATAATTTTTTTATCCAATTAATTCTTTTTTACGAATGCCTATATTTGCAAATAATGAATACCAGCGAACTACTTAAAAAAGCCCTTGATTTTGAATTCCTAACTATTGAAGAAGGAGTTCATTTATATCACCATGCGAGTACACCAGATTTGATGTTTGTGGCTAACGAACTTCGAAAAATAAAGAAGCATAACCAGCAAGAAGTTACTTGGATTATCGACCGAAACCTCAATACCACCAATGTTTGTATAGCCAATTGTAAATTCTGTAATTTCTTCAGAAGGCCTGGCCACGAAGAAAGCTACATTACTTCTATTGAAGAATATAAAGAGAAAATCGAAGAAACCATTCGTTATGGTGGCGAACAACTTTTACTGCAAGGAGGTCATCATCCCGACTTAGGTTTGAGCTACTATGTTGATTTATTTAAATCACTGAAAAATCTTTACCCCAATTTAAAACTTCATTCTTTAGGCCCGCCAGAGATAGCCCATATAGCCAAATTAGAAAAAGCCAGCCATACCGAAGTGCTGACAGCTTTAAAAGCAGCAGGACTCGATTCATTACCTGGAGCCGGTGCCGAAATATTAAATGACCGCGTAAGAAGGTTAATTTCAAAAGGAAAATGTACTGGAAGAGAATGGCTAGATGTAATGCGTGCTGCTCATCAGCTCGATATTACCACTTCTGCCACCATGATGTTTGGTCATGTAGAGACCATATACGAAAGATTTGAGCATTTGGCTTGGATTAGAGAAGTACAATCCGAAAAACCAGCACATGCCAAAGGATTTTTAGCCTTTATTGCTTGGCCTTTTCAAGATGATGGTACCCTATTAAAAAGAATTAGGGGTATTAAAAACACCATTTCTGGCGATGAATACATTAGAATGACTGCTTTATCGAGGATTATGTTGCCAAATGTTGAAAATATTCAGGCTTCATGGTTAACCGTTGGCAAAGAAGTAGCCCAAATATGCTTACATGCCGGCGCAAACGATTTTGGCTCCATAATGATCGAAGAAAATGTGGTTTCGGCTGCAGGAGCCCCTCACCGCTTCACTTCTAATGGCATACAAGAAGCAATTAAAGAAGCTGGATTTGTACCCCAACTCCGAAACCAACAATATGAATTTAGGGATTTACCTGCTCAAATGGAGCAACAAGTGATATCTTATTAAATAGTTCATTTACAAATTGTCAAATTATTTATACATTCGCTCCATCTAAATTATTTTAAATTGGAAAATTTACAGCAACATATTGAGGCGCTATTATTTGCATCAGAACAAAGTATCACAGTTAATGATATTAAAGTTATTTTAACTGCTTTTACAACCGAAGAAATAGCCGAAGAAACTATTATCGATTGCCTTGCAGCTATTCAAGAAAAATACAGTGCAGACGAATTTGTGTTTGAGGTGGTAGAAATGAGTAATGGTTATCAGTTTTTAAGCAAAAAAGCTTATTACGATTTACTGAATATGCTCATTATTCATAAAGAAAAGAAAAAGCTATCTACCGCAGCCATGGAAACCTTAGCCATTATAGCTTACAAACAACCTATCACTAAATCCGAAATAGAATTAATTAGAGGTGTGAATTGTGATTACAGCGTACAAAAATTATTAGAAAAAGATTTAATTTCGATTAGCGGAAGAAGTAGCGGTCCGGGCAAACCAATTTTATATGAAACAAGCGAAAGTTTCATGGATCATTTTGGTTTAAAAACGCCTAGAGATTTACCTCAATTAAAAGATTTACATAGCTTTGAAAATACCATTAATCCAGAAGAATCAATGGTTGGAGCGGCAGAGCCAATTTCTAATGAAGAAATAGCTGCCTTAGAATCAATGGAAACAAATACAGCAGATGATGCACTTGATGCCATGATTGCCCAAGAATTTAATGACGAAACTTTAGCAGACGATATGGACTTAAGCCCAGAAAATATGGAAGAAATTATAGCGGAAGAATCAGACAATGATGTGGATGGTTTCGACGAAGAAGATATCAATACAGATAATAATGAAGAGGATGAATCTTCAGAAAAATAAAAAAGAAATTTGGAGAGTTTAAAAGTATTTTAATAACTTAGTGTTAACAATAAATTGAAAAGCATAAAATGAAAAGCCCTAAAAAAGCAATCGACACTAAAACAACCAAAGCGTCTAAAACAAAGGCTGCTAAGCCATCTGCTAAGATTGAAAAAAATCCAGTTAAACCAAAAATTGCAGACGATGAAGATGAATTTGATTTACCTATAGATGAAATTGATGAGTTCGAAGACGACTTCGATGAATTTGATGATGACGATTTTTAATCAAAAATATAATTCCAAAAAAAAAGTTCAACAATCGTTGAACTTTTTTTTTGGAATTATGCTTCCTTTTTTATATTCGTTTCGTTAATAATATACAATGGTCTGTTGCGTGCGTTTTCACTTAACCTCGAAATATATTCTCCAATAATTCCTATCGATATTAATTGTATGCCCCCTAAAAACAATACGCTAATGATCGTAGAAGTCCAGCCTTCAACATAATCTTTGCTAATGTACCTCGAATATAAAGCGTAAATCATGACCATAAATGCTATGCCTGATACTACAAAACCACAAATACTAGCCACTTTGAGTGGAAAATTCGAAAATGAAGTGATTCCGTCTAAGGCTAATCGAATCATTTTTTTATAAGTATAACCTGTTGAACCAGCCTGACGTACCTTGCGATCGTATTCAACATAGGTTTGCTTAAATCCGATCCAAGAAATTTGTCCTCTTAAAAATTTATTATGCTCGGGCATTTGATTTAATACATTCACCACTTTACGATCAATAATTCTAAAATCACCAGTATCTACAGGAATTTTAACAGAGGTAATACTTTTTAAAATGCGGTAAAAAACTTTAGCGGTAAATTTCTTTAACCAACTTTCTCCATTACGATTATTGCGTTTGGCATATACTACTTCATAGCCTTGATCCATTTTAGCAAACATCTCGATGATTAATTCGGGTGGGTCTTGTAAATCGGCATCGATAATGGCTACGCGGTCTCCAGCGGCTAAATCTAATCCGGCTGAAACAGCTATTTGATGTCCAAAATTCCTACTAAAATCTATGTATTTAATAGCGGGATCGGCAAGTGCTAAGTTTTTAATTAATTGAAACGAGTGATCTTTACTGCCATCATTCACGAAAATATATTCGCAAGAAATTTGCATTTGCGCAACCACCGTTCGCAAACGATTTATAAGAGAATCGATATTTTCTTCCTCGTTAAAAATTGGAATGACAATGGAGAGCTTCATTGGATATTATTTATTTATTAAAAATAACATTTATAATTGCATTTCGGGAATATCGCCTTCAATGATTAATTTACCTGCTGTAGCCGCTTGAATTTTGGCAACAGAAACGCCTGGAGCACGCTCTAGTAGCTGAAATCCGCCATTTTCGAGTACCGATAAAACGGCTAATTCTGTGACAATTTTTTTAACACAATGTACGCCGGTTAAGGGCAATGTACAATTGGGTAACAGCTTAGATTCACCTGCTTTATTTACATGTTGCATAGCCACAATAATATTTTGTGCAGATGCTACTAAATCCATTGCACCTCCCATGCCTTTTACCATTTTACCTGGAATTTTCCAGTTTGCGATATCACCATTTTCGGAAACTTCCATGGCACCTAAAATAGTTAAATCTACTTTTTGTGCACGAATCATTCCAAAACTCATGGCCGAATCAAAAATTGAAGAACCAGCAAGTGTAGTAATAGTCTGCTTTCCAGCGTTTATTAAATCGGCATCTTCTTCGCCTTCGAAAGGAAATGGACCCATGCCTAGTAAACCATTTTCAGATTGCAAAACCACATTAATTCCTTCCGGAATATAATTTGCAACGAGAGTCGGAATACCAATTCCAAGATTCACATACATGCCATCTTTTACTTCTTTCGCAATCCTTTTTGCGATTCCATTTTTATCTAACATAGCTGTGGTTTATTTAGTTCTTACCGTTCTTTGTTCAATTCTTTTTTCGTAGTTGTTGCCCTGAAAGATGCGATGTACATAGATTCCAGGGGTATGTATTTGATCTGGATCTAATTCGCCTGCAGGTACTAAAATTTCTACTTCTGCAATGGTAATTTTTCCGGCCATGGCCATTACTGGATTAAAATTTCGAGCAGTAGATTTATAAATTAAATTTCCAGCCGTATCGCCTTTCCATGCTTTCACGATTGCAAAATCTGCATCAAATGCATATTCCATTAAATATTCTTTGCCCTTAAAAACCCTGGTTTCTTTTCCAATGGCTACTTCGGTGCCAACGCCTGCAGGAGTATATATTACAGGCATTCCATAGCCTGCAGCCATACACCTAGTGGCTAAAGTACCTTGTGGAATTAATTCCACTTCTAATTCTCCAGAAAGTAATTGTCTTTCAAATTCTGCATTTTCTCCTACATAAGAAGAAATCATTTTTTTTACTTGACGCTGTTGTAACAGCAAACCAATACCAAAATCATCTACACCGGCATTGTTTGAAATACAAGTTAAATCTGTTACTTTTTTTCTTAACAATGCTTGTATGCAATTTTCGGGAATGCCACAAAGACCAAAACCTCCAAGCATAATAGTTTGGCCATTTTGAATGTCTTTGATGGCGGTATCTGCATCTTTAACAACTTTATTTATCATGGATATAATTTTCGATTTAATTGATAAAGCTAATTTAACGATATATTGGCTTTAACGCAAGTTTACAATAGTAATTCCATCGCCACCAAATTCAACATGTTCGCTGGCAACGGACGAAACCACCTCATATTTTTTCAGGTATTCTCTAATTAACTTTCTGAGTATGCCATCCCCTTTTCCATGAAGTATTCTAATTTCTGAATAATTTAACATGATGGCTTTATCTAAGAATTTTTCAACTTCCCAAAGTGCTTCTTCGCCCCTTGCGCCCCTAATATCAATTTGTGGCTGAAATTGATTAGCCGAGCTAGCCATTACATTTGAAAAGGCAGATTGATTGACCGTTTTTTTAGTACGATTAGTTGTTAGTTGCAATTTGCTCAGCAAAATCCAGGTATGTAGATCGCCAATGGCCAATTCCGCTTTGTTTTTTTGAATAGAAAGCACCTCGGCAAGCATTTGGTCTTCGCCATAAACTACCCAATCTCCTACTTTTATTTTTTGATTTGATTCGCTTGATTTTGCAGTAACAACAATGGGTTCGGCCTTTTTAATAATTTCTGAAGATGCCGTATCAAATTGCTTTCTTATTTTTTTGGTTGCTTCTTTATCTGCCTTTACCGATTTTATATCGGCAATGGTATTTTCCACTAATTTATTAGCAGACTTTAAAAGTTGATCTACTTCGAGCTTTGCTTCTTTTAAAATTTTCTTTTTATTGGTATCGAAGAAGTCTTTCGTTTGCTGATTTTCGATTACTAATTGATTTAATTTTCGAGTTTGAATGGCCAATTCATTTTGTTTGATGGCCATTTCTTTTTTCTCTCTTTCTAAATCGGCTAATAAGGTATCTACCTTTTTTTGCTGGTGTCCAATTTTTTGTTTAGCACTATTTAGTAAAGCAGGCGGTAATCCAATCTTTTGGGCTATTTCAAAGGCATAAGAACTTCCAGGCAAACCCATTTCTAACTGATAAAATGGCTTCATCTCTACTTGATCGAATAACATAGAGGCATTTTGAATGCCATCGGTACTGTTCGCAAAATTTTTCAAGTTCGAATAATGTGTAGTAATTACCCCTCTCACTTTTTTACGATTCAAAACCTCGAGCACCGCTTCTGCAATTGGGCCACCAAATTTAGGATCGGTACCAGTTCCAAATTCATCTATCAAAATCAATGTTTTCGCATTGGCTTGTTGCACAAAATAATTCATATGAAATAAATGCGCACTATATGTACTCAAATCATTTTCTAAAGATTGATCATCCCCAATATCTACAAAAATATTTTTCATTAATCCAATTTCGGAATGCGCGGCAACCGGAATGAGTAAACCAAATTGCATCATGAGTTGAATTAATCCGATGGTTTTTAAGGCAACCGATTTACCACCTGCATTGGGGCCCGAAATCAATAAAACATGATTTTCTTCTGTTATTTGGGCAGTTAATGGTATTACTTTTTTGCCTTGCTCTTTAAAGGATAAATACAAAAGTGGATGTCTGCCATCCACCATTCGAATGCTTGCTTCTGGCTTTAACACCGGCATAATGGCATCCATTCTTATCGCTAATTTGGCTTTAGCCCTAATAAAATCAATCAGACTGAGTAATTGATGATAGGTTAATAAGGTGGGCATAGCAGGCCTTAATTCATCCGTTAAGGCAATCAATATTTTAATAATTTCACGACGCTTTGCATAAACTAAATCGCGTAATTTATTATTCATTTCAAACACTTCGACAGGTTCGATAAATACCGTTTGACCCGTTGAAGATTCATCTAAAATAACCCCTTTTAATTTGCGTTTATATTCGGTTAATAATGGAATGGCCAGTCGACCATCTCTAATGGTTAATTTTGATTCGGCAGTATAGCCATCTTTTTGTAATTCTTTAAATATACTATTGATTCTTTTACTGGCCTCCGATTCTATCGTCAACATTTCTTGACTAATATTGGCCAATTCCTTGCTAGCATTGGGTCTCACTTGCCCTTTACTATCAATAATTTGTTCAATAGATTTTACGATAGATTTATCTATGTTAATATTGACTACTAATTTTTCGAGTTCGGGATAAATTCCTGCTCTTATTTTAAAAAAATCGATACAAGTAAATACCGTATGTAAAGACAATAATATTTGATGAAATTTATCTTCTTGTAAATAGCTGCCTTCTACTTTTACACTGGCCAACATCGACTTTAAATCGAGGAAATGATCGGCCGGAAAATAATCTCCAGAATGAAGTAATTGCTTAAATTCACTAGCTTGTAGCAATAGTTTATGTAACAAATCGTAATTGCTAATAAATTGCATTTTATCGACCATCTCCGATGCCATGCTACTCAAGCACTCCTGCTTTAATTTGGTTTTGATTTCTTCAAAACCTAATTTACTTAACAAGGATTCGGGATAAAGCATGTTATGGACGATGTTGAATTTCAGCTTCTTTTTTGCTCATTTCTTCCGTAATCTTAGCATAAATTTCGGCCATTATTTCGGGATGCGCTGTATAAAATTGCATGCTTTGCTTAAAGGTAGTATCTGAAATATGATACTTTTTTTCGATAAACTGATAATAGGAAACGACCGTTTCGTTAATGGGCGTGTTGGTGATGGTTCTAGCACCTGCTTCGGCCAAATGAATGTCCATTAATACAAAAGCCATGGTGTCTTTTGCAACAATGCCTTTTGGTATTTGATTATTATTTCCCTTACAGGCTAAAATAAAAAGGCTAAAGAGTAATAAAAATGCAAATGCTTGCTGATGTATTCTCACAATTATATAGATTTGTATCAAAGGTAAATATAATGAGTATTTCAACGAAAATAAATGAATTTAAATTAAGCCTTGAGCCAAAAGGTGTAAAATTAATAGCGGTGTCTAAAACTAAGCCCCTTGAATCGATACAAGAGGCTTACGACGCAGGGCAAAGGGTTTTTGGCGAAAACCATGTACAAGAATTAGTCGAGAAGGCAGAAGCCTTACCCAAAGACATAGAATGGCATTTAATTGGTCACTTACAAAGCAATAAAGTAAAATACATTGCGCCTTTTGTTTCCTTAATTCATTCGGTAGATAGTTTAAAATTAGCACAAGAAATTAACAAGCAAGGTTTAAAAAACAATAGAGTGATTGATTGTTTATTACAGGTATATATAGCAGACGAAGAAACCAAATTTGGTTTAGGTTATGATGAATTAATTGAATTGTTAAGATCTGAAGAATTTGCAAATTTAACCCATTGTCGAATTGTTGGATTAATGGGCATTGCAACCAATACCGACAGTCAAAGACAAATCAACGAGGAGTTTAGAGAATTAACGGTGCTATTCAATGGCATTAAACAAAGCTATTTCAGACAGGCTGAGTACTTCAAAGAAATTTCGATGGGCATGTCTTCCGATTACGAATTAGCTATCGAAAATGGCAGTACCATGATTAGAATAGGCAGTACTATTTTTGGAAAAAGAAAAGCAAATCTCCCAGATTTCAAATTGAATTAACATGAAAATTATTGAATGTCCAAGAGATGCGATTCAGGGAATAGAAACTTTTATTCCTACGGAAAAGAAAATTAAATACCTGAACAGTATCTTAAACTTAGGATTTGACACCATAGATTTTGGAAGTTTTGTTTCTGCTAAAGCCATTCCACAATTAAGAGATACAGCCGAAGTGCTTGCAGGCCTTCATTTAAACGAAGGCAGCTCCAAATTATTAGCCATTATTGCCAATTTAAGAGGCGCAACAGATGCTTGTCATTTCGAGCAAATCAGCTACCTAGGATTTCCATTTTCTATTTCCGAAACATTTCAACAAAGAAATACCCATACCAGTATCGCCGAATCTTTAGTTAATTTAACTGCTATTCAAAATTTAGCAAGCAAAAATAACAAAGCATTAGTGGTGTATTTATCGATGGGTTTTGGTAATCCTTATGGCGATGAATGGAATGTAAATGTGGTTGCAAAATGGACAAAAGTACTAGCCGATATGGGCATACAGACCATTGCATTCTCCGATACCATTGGCGTTTCGAATGCCGAAAACATCACTTATTTATTTAAAGAAATTACACCGCTATTTCCAAATGTGAGTTTTGGTGCCCATTTGCATGCCAATCCTACCGATGCCATTAATAAGCTAGCAGCCGCTTACCAAGCAGGTTGCAGAAGATTTGATGTGGCCATTAATGGTTATGGTGGCTGCCCAATGGCAAGCGATGAGCTCACCGGAAATATAGCAACCGAGGTTTTGCTTAATTATTTAAATGAGCAACAAATTGCACATCAAGTAAATTCAGAAGCCATCCCCAATATGATAGCCGATTTCCAGGCAATGCTTTTAGGCAATCATTAGATTTTTTTATTGAATAATTTAAAACGCAATTCGGTTAATTTCTTTTTGGTATACAAAGGAAACATACCATTTTGCATCCAATCATAATAACTTGGTTCTGTTCTAAAAACTTCTTCTACCGTTTTACCTTTGTGTTTTCCAAAATTAAAAACTTCTTCTCCTTTTGCATTGTAAACTATGGTGCCTGCAAAATCTACATTTTTTTGCATTTGCGTGAATACATGTAAGGCCTCGATATCATTTTTAACGGGAACTGATATTTCGCCTTTTTTATCAGTCATTTCGGTGTTTTCGTACCTTTCAATCTGACTCAACAAGACTTCGTAAGTAGCTCTTATATCTGCTTCGGCCGAATGCGCATTGGTTAAATCTTTATCACAATAAAAACGGTAAGCTGCTTTTAAAGTTCTTTGTTCCATTTGGTGGAAAATATTTTGCACATCTACCATTTTTCTTTTGCTGATATCAAAATCTACCTCTACTCTTAAAAACTCTTCCATCAACAATGGGATGTCAAATTTATTAGAATTATATCCACCTAAATCACAGTTTTCTAAAAACTGAGCCAAACCTTTTGCAATTTGTTTAAAAGTGGGTTCGTCTTTTATATCTTCATCGTAAATTCCATGAATCAAAGAAGACTCAATAGGTATAGGCATTTCGGGGTTAATTCTTTTGGTTTTAATTTCTTCTGTACCATCAGGATTTATTTTTAAAACAGA
>CANJWU010000008.1 GCA_947478655.1 Sphingobacteriales bacterium
GTACTGCCAATGATAAATGCTTCTTGAATAGCGGTATTAAATACCCGATCATCACCAAAATTTTGCGCCAATGTAGCCGCTTCTCTAAATACACCGCCTAATCTTGCCCCTACATCTTGACCATATAATAAACATTCTGGATGCTTTTGCATTAATTCTTTTACTGCAAATAATGCGGCATCGACCATCAGTGTGAGTTCTTTTCCTGCACCTTCGCGCGCACCTTTTTCTTCGGTTATTGGCGTGGGTGCAAAATCATGTGTAAATAAATCTTCGGGGCTAGGATCTTCTGCCAATAATGCTTTGGCGTAATCGCTTGCTACTTGCGCTATCGCTTTTGTCTCGATTTCTGAAATTACTTTTTCAGCAATTCCATGAGCCAATAAATTGGCTTTTAATTTTGGATATGGATCTCTTAAAGCTGCTTCTGCTAAATCATCACGATACCATTCTTTTCTAACACCAGAAGTATGGTGATTTAAAAGGGGCACTTTTGCATGAATTAAAAAAGGACGACGTTCTTTTCTAATGATTTCTATTACTTCTTGAATTGTTTCAAACGAAGCCATAAAGTCGGTGCCATCTATACTTCTTGTTTCAATTCCTTTAAAACCTTTGGCATATTCTGCAGCATCCATTGCACGAATTTCTTTTGCACTTGCAGATATATCCCATTCATTATCTTGCACTAAATATAAAATAGGTAATTGCTTCAAAGCCGCCATTTGAAAGGCTTCTGCTACTTCTCCTTCGGTAATACATGCATCTCCTAACGAACAAACCACCACAGGGTTTTCTGATGATTGAAGGCTAGTCAAACCAGTTTTTTCTTTGTATTGAATTCCCATGGCTAAGCCCGTAGTTGGTATGGCTTGCATTCCTGTTGCAGAAGATTGATGCGGAATTTTAGGCATATCCTCTCGCTTCAAACTTGGATGACAATAATAAGTTCGACCACCCGAAAAAGGATCGTCCTTTTTGGCTAAGAGTTGCAACATTAATTCATAAGGTTGCATACCAATGCCTAATAAAATGGCATCGTCGCGGTAATAGGCCGATAAATAATCTTGTGGTTTTAATTGAATTCCTAAAGCTAATTGAATGGCTTCGTGACCGCGTGAAGTTGCATGTACATATTTGGCTGTTACCTCTTTGTTTGCTTCATAAAGTTCGGTCATGGCTTTTGCAGTGCATAGCAAGGACCAAGCCTTTAATAATACTTTTTCAGAAACAAGCAAGGAAGGTTTAGTGGAATGAGACATGGAATTAATTCGGGTTATTCACCAACAAATTTAAACTTTTTGTCCAATAAATGAGGCATTGCAGCAAAACAAAGTAATTTGATAAAATTACTGATTTTCAGATAGTTGAATAGAAAGCTATTTGGATTTAAATTGATTAATTGCATTAACTGTAAAATCTGAAAGCACCAATTGGCCACTCATAGCTGCGCGTTCAATTAATAGCTCATCCCAATGTTCGGTTCCAGCCCATGCAACTTGCTTTAATAATTGCATGGCTTCGGGATTACTGGCCGCTAATTTATTTGCTAATTGCAACACGGCTTGATCTAAAGCTTGTGTGCTTTCGTGCACTTCGGCGTACAATCCTTTTTCTCTGGCCCATGCAGCACTTTGCCATTCGCTTGCATTAATCGCTAATTGACAAAAAGCAGCAGAACCAATTTTTCTTTCTACAGCAGGACCTACCACAAATGGACCAATACCCACTGCTAGTTCGCTAAGTTTGACTGAAGCATGTGTGGATGCAAGGGTATAATCGGCTGCCGATGCAATGCCGACGCCACCTCCCACTGCCTTACCATGTACTCTAGCAATTACAAATTTAGGTGCTTTTCTAATGGCATTAATTACACTTGCAAAACCAGAAAAGAAATTAATTCCAGTTGCTAAATCTTTAATCGAAATTAATTCATCGAAACTTGCACCTGCGCAAAAAGCTTTTTCACCCTCACTTTGTATAACAATCACTTTAACCATTTGATTATGGCCCGCTGCCGAAATTTCGGCTGCAAGCTTTCTTAAAATTTCACCTGGCAAAGAATTACTCTGCGGGTGATAAAAATTAATTTTTGCGATGCCATCGTTAATTGATGTTTGTACAAAAGCTTCCATAATTAATGCTAATTGCTGAATTGATCTGATCAAATATATAAAAAATAAAGCTAGCTCTGCCGCCTTAATATTTTTTTGCTTTTGATCCTACTCAATGCCTCTGGAGTGATGCCCAAATAAGAGGCAATCATATATTGAGGTACCCTTTGCAGAATATCTGGTCTAGATTTAGCTAAATTTATAAAACGCTGTTGAGGAGATTCTATCAATAGGGAATTGCTTTTAAGATAAAATCGAATGAATAAATATTCGGCCATTATCCTACCGTATTTCTGAAATGAAGGAAAAGTTTCGTAGCATTTTTGAAGTCCCTCGTAGCTTAATAAAATCAGTTCGCAATTGGATAAGGCTTCTATATTCCAAACACCCTCCTGTTGATATAAAAAACTAGTATAGTCGGCTACATAATTATTTTCTGTAAAGAATTCTTCCACAACTTGTTTTGTACCATTCATATAATAAGCCCTCAAAACGCCTTTATTACAGAATGCAATTTCGTTGCAAACTGTTCCAGCAACTTGTAATTTTTCTCCTTTTTTTAAGTGATACACGCGTAAATTTTGGGAAAGGAAATCCCATTCATGCTGACTTAGGGTTAAGAATAAACTGATAAATAATTTAATTTGTTCCAATTCCATGTATATAAAATATAAATAACTTTAAAACCCTATACAAAAAAGCCCATTTCAGAGCTTTCAAAGCACAATAAAGTAAATATATAACATTAACATGTTATATGCAAAATTACCCTGAAAAAAGGTTAAAATCTTGCAAATGAATTTAGTTCGGTAAGTTTTTTGGGTCTTTTTTAGGATCTTTTTTAGGATCCTGCTCAAATCGCGCCCTTGCCAATCTTCCTTTTAAGCGACTCAAGACTTCTGCCGTCATGCCTAAAAATGTAGCGATCATATATTGTGGAATTTCTTGAATAACTTCTGGTCTAATTTCTTTCAACTTCAAATATCTTTCAACAGGCGAATCATTTACAATCATCGAATTTAATTCCATAAAGAAATTTAAATTTTCCTCTAACATCTTTCTAGTTAAATTTTGGAAACGAGGAATCCTATCGTAAATGAGTTGTAAATTTGCATAAGAAATTTGATACAATTTTACATCGGTCTTTGCTTCTAAAATTCTTGTGGAAGTTGTTTGTTTTGTAAAACTTTGATATTCAGAAAAAAAATCTATTGGAAAGAAAAACTGTTGGCTTACTTCTTTATTATTGAAAATTTGGAATTGCCTAACCACACCGTCTAATAGCAAATAGGTATAGGCGCAAACCTCATCAATCCCCTTAATTTGTTGGCCTTTTTGATAAGAAATATATTCGAATAGATTAATTACAAAGGCTAATTCTTCTTCCGTTAGTAATACATTATCGTTGATAAAACTAACTAATACGTTGTCATTTTTCATATGCTCTAAACTTTTTTTTAAAAAAGTAAACTAGCACATTTAAAAATTATTTTTTTATTTTTAAATAGTACATAATGATGTACTGCTCAGAAAAAAAGCCCTTTAAATTAAATATCAATTCTTTTTTTAACCATTGTTAAGATGGTAGCGATGGCTACGGTCTCTCCTGTTTCGTCATATACATTTACTAAAAACTTTACGATTCCTTTAGCAACATCTTGTTCATCTCGTTTTTCCTGATCCATTTTTTCTTTTACTGTTAAACGCACACCAATTGTCATTCCAGGATAAACAGGTTTAGTAAATCGACATTCATCAAGTCCGTAATTCAACAGCACTGGGCCTTTCTTGGCATCAACAAATAAACCAGCTGCAGCAGATAAGATAAAATAACCATGCGCAACTCTGCCATTAAAAATAGTTCCATCTAAAGAAGTTGCATCGGTATGTGCATAAAAATGATCCCAACTCACGTTAGAAAAATTCACAATATCGGCTTCTGTAATCGTACGTTTTGCGGTAACAACTGTTTCTCCAATTTCAATATCTTCAAAATGTTTACGAAAAACATGTACTTCTTTTTCTTGTTGAATGGCACCTATTTGATATTGATTGGTAATAGCGGTTAACATACTTGGCGAGCCTTGAATTGCGGTGCGTTGCATATAATGTAAAACGCCACGCTTACCACCCATTTCTTCTCCACCTCCAGCTCTGCCCGGTCCACCGTGCGTTAACAAAGGCATTGGCGAACCATGCCCTGTACTTTCTTTTGCACATTCATTATTTAAAACTAAAATTCGACCGTGGTACGATGCTGCTCCAACTACAAATTCTTTGGCAATTTTTTGATCATTGGTTACAATCGAACAAACTAAACTTCCTTTGCCTAATTTACTTAGCGCAATGGCATCTGTTAAATGTTGATAAGGCATGAGGGTACTAACTGGACCAAATGCTTCTATATTATGGCAGTCTGTGTTTTCGAAAGGCTTATCATTTAAAAATAAAATAGGCGACATAAATGCACCCTTGTTTTGATCTGCACCATGCAAAGTAACTTCGTCTATATTTCCGTAAACCAATTGTTGACTGCTTTGCAATAATTTTACTTTTTCTTTTACCTCCTTTAATTGTTCCAAACCAGCAAGTGAGCCCATTCTTACGCCTTCTACAGCAGGATCACCAATGGTGGTGCTGGCTAATCTTTTGCCAATGGCAATTTGTACATCCTCTAATAAATTTTCAGGAACAATTATTCTTCTAACGGCCGTACATTTTTGTCCAGCTTTTACGGTAATTTCTTTAGTCACCTCTTTTACAAACAAATCAAATTCTGGTGTTCCAGGTATTGCGTCTGGCCCTAAGATGGCTGCATTCAAAGAATCTGCTTCCATATTAAAAGGAACAGACTCCGATATAATGTTTGGATGAGATTTTAATTTTGCACCAGTATGTGCAGAGCCTGTAAAGGTGACTACATCTTGCGAAGTAACGTGATCTAAAATACCATTCGCCGATCCACAAATTAATTGCAAAGCACCTTCAGGTAAAATATTACTATTGATAATTTCTTTGGTTACTACCTCTGTTAAAAAACAAGTAACTGTTGCAGGCTTAACCACTGCGGGCATTCCAGCCAATAGATTAACTGCAATTTTTTCTAACATTCCCCAAACAGGAAAATTATATGCATTGATATGAATAGCCACGCCTTCTTTAGGTACACAAATGTGATGTCCATTAAAACTGCCTGTTTTAGATAATTTAGCTAATTCACCATCAACATAAAATGTTTCGTCGGGGAATTGTTTTCTCAAACTTGCATAAGCAAATAAATTACCAATGCCTCCTTCAATATCAATCCAACTATCAATTTTAGTCGCACCTGTTGCCGCACTTACTTGGTAAAACAATTCTTTTTTGGCAAGTAAATGAAAAGCCAATGCCTTTAACATGCGACCTCGTTCTTGAAAAGTTAATTTTCTTAACGCAGGTCCACCTGTATTTCTACCATACGCCAACATCATACCAAAATCAAGGCCTGTGGCATCTGCACGGTAAATTGCTTCGCCTGTGATGGCATTAAATAAATCTGTTCCTTTACCCGAACCTTTAACCCATTGCCCAGCAATATAATTTTCTAATTGTTGCATTTTTTTATTTCTTTGAATTCCAGGTTTTATATATTTCTTGTTGCGTTGGCCTATTGGGTTCGATCTCCCTTAAAGGCTCACACTCTTTTAATGTTTCTTTACAATCTTTTGGTAATTGTTGATACAGTGCAGTACCCTCCGATTTCCATGCTAACATTTCGTCGCTTACCTCTTTTATTTCTTTTGCAGGATTTCCTACAATAACTTTTCGATTGGTTGTTGTGGTATTTGCCGCAACAAAAGACAAAGCACCAACTATACATTCATCACCAATCACCGCATGATCCATAATCACGGCATTCATTCCGATTAACGTATTCTTACCAATTTGCGCCCCATGAATAATGGCACCATGCCCAATATGAGCACCTGCTTGCAATACAACGGTGGCACCAGGAAATAAATGTATGGTACAATTTTCTTGTACATTACATCCATCTTCAATAATTATTTGCCCCCAATCTCCTCGAATAGCTGCACTTGGACCAACGTATACATTTTTACCGATGATCACATTACCTGTAACCGATGCTAAAGGATGAACAAAAGAACTCTCATCTATTACCGGGCGATAGCCATTGAATTCAAAAATCATTTTTTTATCATTAACATTTTTCGATAATCACTGCATAACCTTGTCCAACACCAATACACATGGTGACTAATGCATATCTTTTATTTCTTTCGTGTAATTCGATGGCTGCAGAATTTAAAATTCTTGCACCCGACATACCAAGCGGATGACCTAATGCAATGGCTCCACCATTTGGATTAATGCGAGGATCATCATCTGCTAAACCCCAAGACCTAATACATGCAATACTTTGCGCGGCAAAGGCTTCGTTTAATTCTATAATATCCATGTCTGCAATGCTAAGTCCGGCTTTGTGTAGTGCTAAATTACTAGCTTCTACAGGACCGATACCCATAATATTAGGCATTACCCCAATTACACCCATCGAAATTATTTTTGCTTTAGGAATTAAATTATATTTTTTAATTGCAGCTTCTGATGCAAATAATATTGCTGCAGCACCATCATTTAACCCAGAAGCATTTCCTGCCGTAACCGTTCCGTCTTTTCTAAAAGCGGGTTTTAATTTTGATAAGCCCTCTAAATTAGTTTGTGGTTTTATAAATTCATCTTCCGAAACCCATAAAGTTTCTTTCTTTTGTTGTACTTCTACGGCAATAATTTCTTTTGCAAATCGGCCGCTAGCTTTTGCTGCTGCTGCCTTTTGTTGAGATCGCATGGCAAATAAATCTTGGTCTGCTCTCGAAATTTGATGCAAGTCTGCTAAGTTTTCGGCTGTTTCGCCCATTGCGTCAACACCATATTGTGTTTTCATTTTTGGATTAACAAATCTCCAACCAAAAGTACTGTCGGCCATTTCCATGTTTTTTGCAAAAGCACTTTCTGCTTTAGCCATCACCATTGGTGCGCGCGTCATGTGTTCTATTCCGCCAGCAACCATTAATTCGGCATCACCTGTCATGATATTTCTTGCGGCATCCATACTTGCAGATAAACCAGATGCACATAACCTATTAACGGTAACACCTGGAACACTAACAGGCATTCCTGCTAAGAGTAAAGCCATTCGTGCCACATTTCGATTGTCTTCGCCTGCTTGATTTGCACAGCCCATAATCACATCGTGTATGGCCGATTGATCAATGCTTGGATTCCTTTGCATTAATTCTTTTAACACCAAAGCGGCTAAATCATCGGCTCTCAGTTTTGATAATGCGCCGGCAAAACTTCCAATTGGAGTTCGCACGCCATCAATTAAATAAGCTGTTTTTAAACTTTTTTCCATTACCACTCTTTTGAGGTTCTATATACTGTGCCTTTAAACAAGGCTACTTTAATATTATCTTGATTGATTATTTCAATATCATATTGCGCAAATTGATTGCTACAATTTTTTTCTGTTGCAATGGCGATTAACACATCATCGCATTTTACTGCATGAATATGCGAAATACTTGTTTCTATTGACATGCTCAAACGCCCATGTGCATTGGCTGCAAAAGCAAGCGCACTGTCGGCCAAAGAATAAGTAATACCACCATGGGTTAATGCTAAACCATTAGTCATTTCTTTACGCACTTTCATGGATAATTTAGCGTAACCCACTTCGGCTATCAATACTTCTATTCCTAACCACTGGCTAAATGCATCACCTTCCATCATTTGTGCAACAATCTGTTTAGCCTTTTCTTGATTCTTCATTTGCTAAATTTTTTAATTAAAAAAACGACGATTTTCTCGCACCATTTGTTTTAACAATACACTTGGTCTGTAGCGTTCATCAGCATATTCAAAACTTAATTCTTCTAAGTTTTCTAAAATACTTCCAAAACCTAATTCTTCTGCCCAATGCAGTAAACCTTTAGGATAGTTCACCCCTTTCAGCATGGCCAATTCGATATCCTCTTTACTGGCAATTTGAAAATACAAAGCATCTATTGCCTCATTTATTAATAATGAAATAATTCTTCTAAAAATATATTCGCCCAATACTTGATCTTTGTTAGGCGTTAAGGTAGTCGCACCTTCGCGGTAATCGTAAAATCCTATTCCCGATTTTCTACCAAATCGATTGGCTTCAAATAATCTTTTTTGTGCAATCGATGGTTTAAATTTATTGTCGTAAAAAAATTGCGACCATACAATTTCGGTCACTCTATAATTCACATCATGTCCAATAAAATCCATTAATTCAAAGGGCCCCATTTTAAATCCACCAAATTCTTTCATTGCCCAATCGATAGTGGCAATGTCTGCAATATTTTCTTCCATGATGCGAATCGCTTCGCCATAGTATGGTCTGGCTATTCTATTGACAATAAAACCTGGTGTGTCTTTGCAAACAACGGCGGTTTTTCCTATAAAATTAACAAACGAACTGGCATCTAAAATGGTATCGGCAGCTGTTTGTATAGCGGGCACAATTTCTACCAAAGGCATGATGGTTGCTGGGTTGAAAAAATGTAATCCAATTACTCTCTCCGGAAATTGACAAGCTGCTGCAATAGAAGCAATAGAAAGCGAAGAAGTATTGGTTGCTAATACGCAATCTTTTCTAACAATTTTTTCTAACTCTGCGAAAACTTGTTTTTTAATTTGTAAATCTTCGATAATGGCTTCGATAATTAAATCGCATGCATCTAAAGATTTAAAATTATTTTGAAAAGTAATTTTACTCTCGATTGCCGTCGCTTCAGTAGCTGTTAATTTATTTTTAGCGACTAATTTTTCGAGCGACTCTTTGAAATTATCTTTGGCAACATTAATGGCCACAGGATTTGAATCGTAGATATATACTTCTAATCCGGCTGTGGCAATTACTTGCGCAATGCCTGTTCCCATAGCGCCCGAACCAATTACTCCAATTACTTTTATCATATCAAATTTATTTACCAATGAAATTTGCTTTTCTTTTTTCTAAAAAGGCATTGATGCCTTCTTTATTATCAAATGTATTTGCAGCTTGTAATTGCAACAACTCTTCTGTTTTTAATTGCTCTATTAAACTTGCGTGCATAGAAGCATTGAGCGCACGCTTTGTTAAGCCAAGTCCTTTGGTAGGCATTTGTGCTAATTTATTTGCCAAGTTGGAAACTTCTTGCGCAAAAGTTTCGGCAGGATAACAAGCATAAATCATTCCCATCTCTACCGCCTTTTGTGCAGGTACTTTATCTGCTAAAAATAACAGCGCCGTTGCTCTTTGCATTCCAATAAGCCTTGGCAAAAAATAAGTACCTCCGGTATCTGGTATCAATCCAATATTCGAAAACGATTGAATAAACGATGCGTTTTCTGCCGCAATGACAAGATCACATGCTAAGGCTAAATTGGCTCCGGCACCGGCTGCAACGCCATTTACAGCAGCAATTACCGGCTTTTCGATATTCCTTATTTTAAGTACAATAGGATTATAATGTTCCCTAACAATTTGATCTATGGGTGGTGCATCTGCTGCAATGGCTTCTGCTAAATCTTGTCCAGCACAAAAAGCTCTGCCAGCACCACCGATTACAATTACTCTCACGTTTTCATCGCTTTGACAATCATCTAAAACCGCTTGTAGCTCTAAAGCCATTTGACGGTTAAAAGAATTCAAGACAGCAGATCTATTGAGTTCAATGGTTGCCACACCATTTAAAATCGAAAAATTAATATGTTCCATTTTTAAATACATTTAAAATAATCGAATGTTTCTAAACAATCGTTACACTTCATTAAAGATTTACAAGCAGTAGAACCAAACTCACTGATTAATTTGGTGTTCACACTGTTGCATTGCGGGCAAGGCACTTCAGTCGGTGCATCTGAAATTAAAGCACCAATTCTTTGTTTTGTATGTGCTTGTGGTGGTGCAATACCGTATGTTTTTAATTTTGATTTTGTTACTTCGCTCATCCAATCGGTAGTCCAAGCAGGATGGTATTGCATCACTATTTTAAAATCTGTGATTCCTTCTTTGCGAAGGCTTTGCTCAATATCCATTTCCATCATGCGCATAGCCGGACATCCAGAGTAAGTAGGTGTAATGGTAATTTGCAATTGGGTATCTATCCATTCTACCCCACGCACCACACCAAGTTCAACTAAACTAATGACAGGAATTTCTGGGTCTGGAATTTCATTTAAAATATCCCAAATAAAAGAGACCTCTTTTGAATGAAGCATTTTTACCATTTCACGCCTGGAAAAGAACGGTGAACAGATTGCATTTCGGCTAATAAAAAACCTAAGTGCTCGGTATGTACGCCTTTTTTCCCGCCGCTTTGCATAAATATACCGCTTGGAATTTCCAAACCTGCAGTTTGCATAATTTCTGCTATATGACTATAAAATTGGCTTTTAATTGATTGGGTATCTACTGCAATACCTTGCGCTACAAGGTCTAATTCTGTGGCATCTTGCTCGAATAACTCTTCCACATAACACCATAAATTATTGAATGCATTTTTTAATCGCATATTGCTTTCGGTTGTGCCATCACCTAATCTGATGATCCAATTACCCGAATGCCTTAAATGATAAGTTGATTCTTTTAATGTTTTAGCTGCAATGGCTGCAAGTGTTTGGTCATTGCTATTTTGTAATGCTTGTTGAAAAAAATAATCATAGGTATCAAACAAAAATTGTCTACACATGATATAAGCAAAATCGGTATTGGGTTGCTCGACTAATAACACATTTCTGAATGCTCTTTCTGAACGAAGATAAACCAAATCATCTTCTGTTTTATTTGCTCCTTCGATTGCTGCAGCATAGATATATAAAGAATTTGCAGCACCAATTAAATCAAGAGCAATATTCGAACAAGCAATGTCTTCTTCTAGAAAAGGGCCTTTGCTACATTGCTCAGACAAACGATGTCCTAAGATTAATTGGTTATCGGCAATCTTTAAAATATATTGAAACAATGATGTTTGGTTATTCATAAAATTACATGTGTGTGATACCTTCTGGTACAGAATAAAAAGTTGGATGACGATAAACTTTATCGTTCGATGTCTCAAAGAATGGACCAATGTCTTCTGGCGATGAGGCAACAATTGCTGATGCCGGCACTACCCATAAATTGGTGCCTTCGCTTCTTCGGCAATATAAATCTCTGGCATTTTGCAAAGCCATTTCGTTATCGTGTGCATGAACAGAACCTGCATGCTTGTGAGGTTGACCTGGTTTACTTTGAATAAACACTTCCCATAATATTCCTTGTGAATCGTTCATAATTTAAGCAGCTTTAGTTTTATTATTTTTTTCAGCATGCGCATTTGCCGCTTCGCGAACCCATGCGCCTTCTTCATGTGATTTAATTTTTGCTGCAATTCTTGCTTTATTGCATGGGCCATTCCCTTTCACTACCGTCCAAAATTCATCCCAATTAATTTCACCAAAATCGTATCCGTTTTTAGCCTCATTCCATTTGATCGCTTTATCTGGAACTACTAATCCAATTTTCTCTACTTGCGACACGGTTTGGTTTACAAAGCGTTGACGCAATTGATCATTGGTTTCTCTTTTTATTTTCCATTTGATAGCTTGTGCAGAATTAGGAGACTCTTCATCGCGTGGACCAAACATCATGAGCGAAGGCCACCACCATCTGTTGAGTGCATCTTGTGCCATTTCTTTTTGTTCAGCAGATCCAGAAGCAAGCACATTCATGATTTCATAACCTTGTCTTTGATGAAAACTTTCTTCTTTGCAAATTCTAACCATGGCTCTTGCATATGGACCATAAGAAGTTCTTTGCAACATCACTTGATTCATAATAGCAGCGCCATCCACTAACCATCCTATTGCGCCCATATCTGCCCAAGTTAATGTTGGGTAATTAAAAATGCTTGAATATTTTGCCGCTCCTGTATGTAATTGATCGAGCATTTCTTCTCTGCTAATTCCCATCGATTCTGCTGCAGAATATAAATATAATCCATGCCCTGCTTCGTCTTGAACTTTCGCTAACAATACCATTTTTCGACGCATGCTTGGTGCACGCGTAATCCAATTTCCTTCTGGCTGCATTCCAATAATTTCGGAATGAGCATGTTGAGAAATTTGACGAATTAAATGTTTACGGTATTGGTCTGGCATCCAATCTTTTGGTTCAATCATTTCATTTTTGGCAAGTTTTGCCTCGAAATTTTCGATTAATTGATTTTCATCTAATTTTAAGCTATTCATAGAATCAGTTATTACTATACAAATTTAACATTTTTTGGGTAATCAAAGCATCCTTTTCGGTTGCTAAAAGCAAACAAAAAAGCGGATTTATTGTTCTATAAAGGATCTTATTTCTATTTTAGCGGCAAATTAAACCAAATGGCAAAATTCCACACACTCACAATCAAGGATATCCGTAAAGAAACGGCTGATTGTGTCAGCATTTCATTCCAAATTCCAGCAGCTTTACAGCAAGAATATAACTATATACAGGGTCAATATGTGACTTTAAAATTAATGGTTGATGGGGAAGAAATTAGACGTTCTTATTCGTTGTGCAGCAGCCCTGTTGCTGATACGGAATTAAGAATTGCTGCCAAAAAAGTTTTTCAAGGTAAAGGATCCAGCTATTTAAATGATATAGCAAAAGTAGGCGACCCAATAGAAGTGATGAGCCCTATGGGAAGTTTCTATTGTGAATTAGCTGCAACTAATAAAAGAAACTTTGTTCTTTTTGCAGGTGGTAGTGGTATTACACCAATGTATTCTATCATCAAAACGGTTTTAAAACAAGAACCCAATAGCAATATCACTTTGTTTTATGCCAACCAAACCGAGGCTGCAAGCATCTTTCAAGAGGGGCTCGATAACTTAGCAGCACAACATCCACAATTAAAAGTAATCTCAATTTTAGATCAACCCCTTGCCACAATTCCAGTATTACATCAAGGAATTATGACGACAGAAAAAGTTGCAGCTCTTATCGAAAACTATATTGGTTTACATGAGGATAATGAATATTTTATTTGTGGTCCGGCACCCATGATGAAAAATGTAGAAGAAACTTTATTATCACTCGATATTCAAAAAAATAAAATTCATTTAGAATATTTTACAGCTGTATTAGAAGCCGTAAACAATGCCATTGCAGCAGAACAAAACAATTCAAATATAACGGCTAAAGTGACCATCATTTTAGATGGAAACGAAACAACAGTAGATTTAAATAGCAATGGTAATACCATTTTAGATGCGGCAATTGAAGCAGATTTAGATGTGCCATTTGCTTGCAAAGGCGCGGTATGCTGCACTTGTAGAGCA
>CANJWU010000009.1 GCA_947478655.1 Sphingobacteriales bacterium
AGCCAATCAAATAGCCCGTTTCAGCCAAATAACTTTCACGCTAATCCTTATAAATTAGATGCACCCATAGAAGAGGTAGAAGAAACCTTATCTTTAGAAGATAAAGAGATTGACTATATTAAAAAAGCATTAAAGAAACACAAAGGCAAACGAAAATTAGCCGCACAAGAATTAGGCATATCGGAACGAACATTGTACAGAAAAATTAAAGAATACGACATCAATCTTTAAGCACATGCAGCAACAAAAAACTAAATTCAACAACAGCTTTATCAGGAAGTTTACATTATTAAGCATGTCGATTTTGCTATTGATGATGAGTGCTTGCGGAATTTATTCTTTTACCGGCGCATCTATTTCGCCCGAAACAAAAACAGTAGCCGTATACTTGTTTCAAAACAATGCCAATTTAGTCGTTCCAACATTAAGTCAAACAATCACCGAGTCATTAAAAGACAGAATTGTTACCCAAACCAATTTACAATTAACCAGAAGTACGGCCGATATTGAGTTTGAAGGTAAAATTATAGATTATAGCGTAAGGCCAATGTCTTTACAAGGCAATAATGTTACTTCTCAAAATAGATTAAGTATTGCTGTTAAAGTAAAATATACGAACAAAAAAGAAGACGCAAAAAGTTTTGAATATACTTTTACTAGGTATGCCGATTTTCCAGGCACAAAAAACCTACCCGATGTAGAAAGCGAATTGATCAAAATAATAACTACGCAATTAATAGATGATATTTTTAACAAAGCATTTGTAAACTGGTAATATGGAAAGCGAAAAAATTATTTCTTATATAGACCATCCAGAACAAATGGATCAATCGGCCTTGCCTATTTTGCAAGACTTAATAACAAAGTATCCTTATTGTCAAACTTTTCATTTGTTGAATGCGAAAGCGCAACACAATACGAATGAAATTATGTTTGATGCAACCCTTCGACAAACTGCGGCTTATGCAGCCAATAGAAAAGTTTTATATTATTTAATTCATCAACACAATGCTGCTGTAAGTGCTATTCCTGCTGTAGTTGAGCAGGCACCAGTAACCGAAGCTGCAATCGAAGCCGCAGTAGAACTGCAAAGCGAACCCATTGTAGAATTAACACAGGAAACTAGCAATGCACTTGCAGATAATATTTCGGAGCCAGTATTTGCGGAAGTTAAAAATATTTCGGAGCCGACAAATGCAGCATTGCAAAACGAACTAACCGAAATAACACAGCCCGAAGAAGGGACATTTTCATTTACCCAATGGCTTCAAAAAAAATCTGGGAAAACAAGTCCGGAAATAATCAATCAACATTCAGTAACTAAAACAAACATTCGCCTGGATACTTCAGAAGAAATTAAATCGCTCATTCAAGATGAAATTGGCGAATTAATTTTAGGGAATGTGTTTAGTGAGGGATATTTTGCAAGCGATGCCGCTTTAGCAAAAAAACCAATTGTGGGCAATCAAAAACAAGTAGCCTTAATCGAAAGCTTTATACACTCGCAACATCCAAAAGTAATCAAGGTGAATAAAGATGAAAAGGTGGTGAACTTGGAGAATAAAGCCAGAAAAAGCGCCATCGACACACAAATTCCGGTAAGCGAAACTTTAGCGTCTATATATGTAAAACAGAAACTTTTTAATAAAGGAATTGAAGCTTATGAAAAATTAAGTTTGAAATATCCCGAAAAAAAGGCTTACTTTGCTTCCCTTATAGAAGAAATTAAATCAGAGATTAACAAATAAAATAGCACAAAATGTATACTTTTTTAATAGTAATTGCCCTTATTATCAGTGTTTTATTAATTTTAGTGGTTTTGGTTCAAAACCCTAAAGGCGGTGGATTATCCTCAAGCTTTTCATCATCTAATCAAGTAATGGGTGTTAAAAAAACAACCGATTTTCTTGAAAAAGCTACTTGGACCCTTGCGATTGCATTATTGGTGGTTTGTTTAGTCATCAATATGGTAAAACCAAGCGCAGAAGAAGGCACTACAGAACAATCGGCAGTACAAGAGCAAATTGATAATGCATCAACTGCACCACAAGCCCCTACAAATATGCCTGCAAATTCAACTTCAGCAGCACCTGCAGCGTCAGATACTACGAAGTAATTCAACAAAAATATTTTTAAAAACCCTCGCAACATGCGGGGGTTTTTTTATTGGTGTCAGGCTGTCACACTTATGGCCAAAAAATGGCAATAAAGGCTTTTTAAAAATGAAAATTTGTCGCTTTTTGCCAATATTTCAAAAAAAATAGACTTGGCACAGCTTGTGATAGATAGGGGTAAATTGTTAAACTTTTAATTATAAAAAATATGGGAATTAGTATTAAACCAATTGCAGATAGAGTGGTAATATTACCAGCACCTGCAGAAGAAAAAACAGCTTCAGGAATTTTTATTCCAGATACTGCAAAAGAAAAACCTCAAAGAGGAACAGTAGTGGCTGTAGGCGATGGTAAAAAAGAAGAGCCTATAACCGTTAAAGTTGGCGACGAAGTATTGTACGGAAAATATGCCGGTACAGAAATTACTTACGAAGGAAAAGAATATTTAATCATGCGCGAGTCTGATATTTACGCAATTATTTAATTAAACGATTTAATCTATATATAAAATGGCAAAACAAGTAAAATATAATGTGGAAGCGCGTGATGCGTTGAAACGCGGTGTGGATATTTTAGCAAATGCAGTAAAAGTTACCTTAGGTCCAAAAGGAAGAAATGTAATTATCGATAGAAAATTCGGTGCACCATCTATTACTAAAGACGGGGTAACTGTTGCGAAAGAAGTAGAATTAAGAGATCCTTTAGAAAATATGGGTGCGCAATTGGTAAAAGAGGTAGCTTCTAAAACGGCAGATCAAGCAGGTGATGGAACCACTACAGCTACTGTATTAGCGCAAGCAATTGTTACAGCAGGTGTAAAAAATGTTGCAGCAGGTGCAAATCCAATGGACTTAAAAAGAGGAATTGATAAAGCAGTTGCAGAAGTTGTAAAAAACTTACAAGCACAATCATCGCCAGTAGGAGAAGACAACAATAAAATTAAACAAGTGGCTACTATTTCTGCAAACAACGACGAAGTAATTGGTACGTTAATTGCCGATGCGATGGCCAAAGTTGGTAAGGATGGTGTCATTACTGTTGAAGAAGCAAAAGGTACAGAAACAGAAGTAAAAATTGTAGAAGGTATGCAATTTGATAGAGGTTATTTATCTCCATACTTTGTAACGAATACCGATAAAATGGAAGCAGAATTAGATAATCCATTTATCTTAATTTACGACAAGAAAATTTCTTCAATGAAAGAATTGCTTCCAATTTTAGAGAAGCAAGTACAAACAGGTCGTCCATTATTAATTATTGCAGAAGATTTAGATGGAGAAGCATTAGCTACTTTGGTGGTTAATAAAATTCGTGGTTCATTAAAAGTAGTAGCGGTTAAAGCGCCTGGTTTTGGTGATCGTCGTAAAGCTATGTTAGAAGACATCGCGATTTTAACGGGTGGTACAGTAATTTCGGAAGAAAGAGGTTATAAGCTAGAAAATGCCGAATTGACTTACTTAGGACAAGCCGAAAGAGTATTAATCGACAAAGACAATACCACCATTATTAATGGTGCTGGTCAAAAAGAAGATATTGCTGGACGCATTGGACAAATCAAAGCACAAATCGAGTCGACTACTTCTGATTATGATAAAGAAAAATTACAAGAGCGCTTAGCAAAATTAGCGGGTGGTGTTGCAGTTTTATATGTAGGTGCAGCAACCGAAGTAGAAATGAAAGAAAAGAAAGACCGTGTAGATGATGCACTTCATGCTACTCGTGCAGCAGTAGAAGAAGGTATTGTTGCAGGTGGTGGTGTTGCATTTATTAGATCAGTTGCAGCATTAGAAGGATTGAAAGGTGCAAACGAAGATGAGACAACCGGTATTCAAATTATTAAAAGAGCGATCGAAGAACCTTTGCGTCAAATTTGCGAAAACGCGGGAGTAGAAGGATCAATCGTTGTGCAAAAAGTGAAAGAAGGAAAATTAGATTTCGGATACAATGCGCGTACAGACAAATATGAAAACATGATTGCTGCGGGTGTAATTGATCCAACTAAAGTTTCTAGAATTGCATTAGAAAATGCAGCTTCTATTGCAGCCATGTTGTTGACTACAGAATGCGTTTTAGCAGACGATCCTGAAGATGATAAAGGTGCAGCAGCTATGGGTGGCTCACCAGGTATGGGTGGTATGGGCGGCATGATGTAAGCCAATTGCCAATAATGAAAGCATAAAAAAAGTCCTCATCGAAAGATGAGGACTTTTTTTGTTTCAAATAGTTGTTTAAAATTATAAAACTACTCTAACGTTAAAACTAATTTTTGCTTTAACATATGTTTTAGTATTGATGCTTGTATTTACACCACCTGTTAATTTAACTTTGAAAGTAGGTTTAGCAAGGTAAGGTACAATGTTCACTACTGTAGTATCTACTACTAAGTTAATTGATGGGGTGTTTTGCGGCACTGGATTTAAACTAGCAATGTTTTGAAACATTGCACCAACAGTGTCTTTTGCAATGGCAGCTGTCATGTTGTTAAGTGCATTGAAGTTTCCACCAGGTAAAGTATTTCCTGCAGAATCTACCATGGTTAATTTCAATTCTGTTAAAGTTATTGATTCTAAGTTATCTCTATCTGCATTGTTCGCAGTTATAATAGAATCAAGATTCGATGCAATCACACCTGAAGTGTCTAAGGCACCAGTACTATCTACTTGATCAAATTCAAATCTCACTTCTTGAGAATAAGGGATGGTTACTGTAACACCTAAGTCTCCGCAAGAAACTAAAAAAGTAGATCCTAATAAGATCGTTCCAGCAATGATGCTATGGAGTAAAGTTTTTTTCATTTTGTTTAATTTTTAATAACTCATTTATACTTACAAAGTTAATAATATTTATTTCTATTCAAGAAATCTGCTAAATAAGGCTATAAAGCGAGCTCATTTACATATTGAATGACTTCTAAAGGGTGATTATTGACCTTTTGAGCCCCCCTTTTTTTGCCCAAACGCACAATGATCGTGTTTTTACTCGGAATCACTACTATATATTGGCCTAAAATACCCCTACAATAATAGGCTGGAAAATTCGCATTTTTCAATACCCACCATTGGTAACCATAGTAATCTGTTTTGTTGCCATTTTCGTCATTTAAGCCATTCGAAGTAATAGATTGATTAACCCAATTGCTATCCACAATTTGCGCTCCTTCCCACCGCCCTTTTTGTAAATATAATTTTCCAATCCTTGCAAAATCACGGGCGTTACTGTAAAAACAACAGAAAGCTTTTTCATCACCACCTGCATGATCAATACTCCATTTTGCATCGTGCTCCGCGCCAATTTTTGACCATAATTTTTCGGATGCATAAGCCGAATTTGATTTGCCAGTAGCAGCACTTAACACCAATCCTAATAATTGCGTATCACCACTCTTGTATTTAAACTCAATACCTGCAGGCTTTTCGGCCTTTAACGAATACATTAATTTTCTTAAATTATTTCCGTAATAAGCATCTGTTGTTTGGTTGATAGGTGTTGCATAAGATTCATGAAAATTTAAACCAGAAGCCATTCTTAATAAATCTTCGATGGTTATTTTTGCTAATTCTCCATTCGCATATTCGGGAATATATTTACCAACCGGATCTTTCACACTCGAAATTTTTCCTTCATCAATGGCAACCCCAACTAAAATACTAATGATACTTTTAGCCATTGAAAAAGAATTAGAATAGGAACTATCGGTATACCCATCCCAATACTCTTCATAGCATATTGAATCGTTTTTTATAACCAAAAAAGCAACGGTTTCGGTTGTTTCCAGCGTTTTTCTTAAAGAATCTGATAGCGGTGTTTTGTTTTTATCAGCTGCCGTTAGCCAAGGGCTACCTTTACTATTATTTGGAACAAGGTTATAATCAAAAATGGCTAAATCGTCTATGTTGGCTTGCAGATGCAAAAGCGCTTTGTAAATATACGTAGTGCCAGTTGCCCAAATAGCCAAATTAGAAATCAATAAAAAAGCAATACTAAATTGAATAATTTTTTTCTTCATGATTTGTTAATTTCCATATTAAACAATGCGGCTAAATGTGCAATTAGTTTTAATTTTACGGTTTCTATATCTACTTTTTCACCTAGTTCTGCTTCCATCGATGTAACTGCTTTGTCGTCGATTCCACAAGGAATAATATTTTTAAAATGGGCTAAATTGGTGTTCACATTAAAGGCAAATCCATGCATAGTTACCCAACGGCTACAACGAACACCCATGGCACAAATTTTCCTTGCTTTAAATGGGTTGTCACTCTCTAACCATACGCCAGTTTGGCCTTCAGACCTGCCAGCTGTAATTTTGTAATCTGCTAAAGTTAATATTACGGCCTCCTCTAAGAGTCTTAAATATTTATGAATATCGGTAAAAAAATAATCTAAATTTAAAATCGGATAACCAACTAATTGCCCTGGTCCATGATAGGTAATATCACCACCCCTATTGATTTTATAAAATCGTGCATGATTGTCTAGCAAACCTTTTTCATCTAAAAGCAAGTGTTCCATCTTTCCGCTTTTTCCTAAAGTATAAACGGCAGGATGTTCACAAAAAATCAAATAATTTTTTGTACTATTTTCGGTGTTGTTGGTTCTGTTAGCAGATTTAATATTTACAATTTCTGTAAACAAAGCTTCTTGTTTATCCCAGGCTTCTTGGTAATCAATCATACCCCAATCTTGGAATTCGACCCGTATTTTTTTTGTTTCAGATGATATTAAATCTTGCATAAAAGCAATTGATGGTATGACTCAAAGTTACAAACTTTATAGTTTGAACAAACAACATGGCTGTACATAATGATTTTGGAAAAGAAGGAGAAAAAATAGCCAAAGCCTATTTAATCAAGTCGGGATATCAGCTATTAGCAGAAAACTTTCAATTTAATCATGTAGAAATAGACCTCATTGTTCGAAAAGGAAACCAATTAATTTTTGTAGAAGTTAAATCAAGGGGAAGTGCCAAATATGGTTACCCCGAAAACTTTGTGAATAAAGAAAAGCGAAAATACCTAAAAAGAGCGGCACGAGCTTATTTAGCTACTGTTTCTCATCAAGGAGAAGTTCGATTCGATATCATTGCCATTTTAAAAGAAGACCAAATTTTTAAAGAGCTACAACATTTCGAAGACGCCTTTTTTTAGTGACAATAATTCGGGTCTGCAATTCACAATAGCAATTAATTTCTTATTTTTGTTTCATGACCAACGAACAAATCAAAGATTTAAGAGATCGCATTACATCTCTGAGGAGGCATCTTTGACATCGATCAAAAACTAGTGGAGATTGAGCAAGAACAGGCTCAAACACTTGCAGCAGATTTTTGGGAAGACCAAAAAGCAGCAGAGAAAATCTTACATCAAATAAAAGCCAAAAAAGTTTGGACCGAAGCATTTGCACTCGTAAATGCAACAGTCGAAGACACCATTGTGCTTTATGAATTCTATAAAGATGGCGCGGCGCAAGAGCCCGAAATGCTTAGCCAAATGGGCATTGCTTGGAAAGCACTCGACGAACTCGAATTTAAAAACATGTTGAGTGGAGAAGAAGACCAACTCAACGCAGTACTCACTATTAATGCAGGCGCAGGTGGAACAGAAAGTTGTGATTGGGCTGCAATGCTCATGCGTATGTATATTATGTGGGGCGAAAAAAATGGTTATCAAGTTAAAGAAATAGATTACCAAGCTGGAGAAGGTGCTGGTATTAAATCTTGCACATTAGAGTTTGAAGGTGCATTTACTTACGGCTATTTAAAAGGCGAAACAGGTGTTCATCGATTGGTTAGAATTTCGCCCTTCGATTCGAATGCGCGCAGGCACACTTCTTTTGCTTCGGTGTATGTATATCCTTTAGTAGATGATTCCATTCAAATTGACATCAACTTAGCAGATGTAAGTTGGGATACTTTTAGAGCTGGCGGCAAAGGCGGACAAAATGTAAATAAAGTAGAAACAGCCGTTCGTTTAAAACACGCGCCTTCTGGCATCATCATAGAATGTCAACAAGAGCGTTCGCAAAATCAAAATAAAGAAAAAGCATTAAAAATGTTAAAATCCCAATTATACGAATTGGAATTGCGCAAGAAAAACGAAGCCAAACAAGCCGTAGAAAGCACTAAAAAGAAGATTGAATGGGGTTCTCAAATTAGGAACTATGTGCTTCATCCTTATAAATTAGTAAAAGACCTAAGAACAAACATGGAAACCTCTAATGCACAGGGGGTTTTAGATGGAGAATTGAACCCCTTCATTAAGGCTTATTTGATGGAATTTTAAAAGAAATAAAAATTGATACTTATGCGTAGGCATAGTATATTTAACCATAATTAATTCGATACGTTTTGAAAATCTGTGTACCCAAAGAAAATAAAGAGCGCGAAAATCGTGTGGCTTTAACACCCTCGGTGGTGAAACAATTAACAACAGCAGGCTATGAAGTTTGTGTAGAAACCGGAGCCGGTTTAAAATCTTATTTTGATGATGCAAGCTATCAAGCAGCAGGAGCAAGTATCCTAGCAGATACGCAAAAAATATATGCGGATGCAGATGTGATCTTAAAAGTGAATGCGCCTATTGCGGCAGAAATAGCGAGCATGAAAAAAGAAGCAGTTTTAATTTCTTTTATGTGGGCAGCTACTAATCCAGCATTAGTTGAATCCTGTGCAAGTGCAGGTATTTCTGCATTTTCGATGGATGCCGTACCGCGTATTTCTCGTGCTCAAAAAATGGATGCCTTAAGTTCTCAAGCAAATTTAGCAGGCTATAAAGCCGTATTAATGGCTGCCAACGAAATGGGTAAAATTTTACCCATGATGACCACTGCAGCGGGCACTATTCGTCCTGCTAAAGTGTTAATTTTTGGAGCAGGTGTTGCAGGGTTGCAGGCAATTGCAACTGCTAAAAGATTAGGAGCAGTTGTAGAAGTAAGTGATATTCGCCCAGAAACAAAAGAACAAGTTGCCTCATTAGGCGGTAAATTTATTGAAGTAAAAGGCGATGACAGTATAAAAATGGAAGGCGGTTATGTTAAAGGCGTTTCTGAAGAATTCTTGAAAAAGCAACAAGAGCTTGTTTCGAAACACATTAAAGAAGCCGACATTGTGATTACTACTGCCTTAATACCTGGGAAAAAAGCACCAGTATTGGTTACCGAAGAAATGGTTGCAAGCATGAAATTTGGTTCGGTTATTTTAGATATGGCTGTTGAACAAGGTGGCAATGTGATCGGAAGCGAAATCAATAAAACAATTCAAAAAAATGGGGTAACTATTATTGGCGAAAGTAATATTCCAAGTTTATTGCCGATGAACGCAAGTGAATTATATGCTAAAAATATCCAAACACTATTAGTGCATTTAGCTACTCACGAAAAATTTAATTGGGATTTAGCAGAAGACATTACCAAAGGTTCATTAATTGTTCACAACGGAACACCCGTTCATCCATCAATTCTTAAATAAAAATAATCATGGAACAGATATTATCATTTATTAGTACGCATCGAGAGATGATTTACTTTATCATATTAGCCGTTTTTGTTGGCGTAGAAGTAATTGGACATGTGCCTTCTGTATTGCACACCCCGCTTATGTCTGGCGCGAATGCAATTCATGGTGTGGTAGTTGTAGGCGCAATTATTGTGATGCTAGATACCGACGCAAGCAATTATGTTTCCTTAACACTTGGAACGGTTGCCGTTATACTTGGAACCTTAAATGTTGTTGGAGGTTTTGTAGTAACCGACAGAATGCTTGATATGTTTAAAAAGAAATAAATCTCAAAGAAAATTATGATGACTCAATATATATTAGAAATAGCTTACCTCATCGCATCCATTACTTTTATTATTGGATTAAAAATGATGAGTAATCCTAAAAAAGCTAGACAAGGAAATTTAATTGCAGCTGCCGGAATGACGATTGCTATTATCGGTACTATTTTTCTTTATTCAAAAGAAGGGCTTACCTCGCGCGATAACATTAAAATGATTTTAATTTTTGGTGGTATTGCAGCCGGTACAATTATTGGTTGGTTAACCGCTAAAAAAGTACAAATGACAAAAATGCCAGAATTGGTATCGATGTTTAATGGTATGGGTGGCGCTTGTGCGGCTTTAATTGGTTTAATGGAATTTCACCACAGCGTAGGCCAAACCTCTACTATGATCACAGTGCTAGCGGGCATGATTATTGGAAGCGTTTCTTTTTCGGGTAGTATTATTGCCTACCTAAAATTAAATGGCGCCATGGCAAAACCAATTCGTTTGCCAAAATATAATATCATCAACACCATTGTGATGTTTGCTTTATTTGCTTTTGCCGCTTTTGTAGTGGCAAGTGGAACAGATAGCAGCGTACTATTATATTTATTATTTGCTGCTGCATTATTTTACGGAATATTATTTGTGATTCCAATTGGTGGTGCAGATATGCCGGTAGTTATTTCATTATTAAATTCTTTTACAGGTTTAGCGGCTGCCTTTGGTGGATTTTTATACGATAACAAAGTAATGTTAACGGGTGGTATTCTAGTAGGATCTGCCGGTACACTTTTAACGATTGTAATGTGTAAAGCAATGAACCGTTCTTTGTTTAGTGTAATTTTTGGATCCTTTGGAAGCACTGCTGCAGCTGCAGATGGAGCCGACGTGGCGGGTTCAATCAAAGACATATCAACCACCGATGTGGCGGTATTAATGAATTATTCGAAGCGTGTAGTAATTGTGCCTGGTTATGGTTTAGCAGTTGCGCAAGCACAACATATTATTCATGAATTAGAATTGTTATTAGAAGAACGCGGGGTAGAAGTGAAGTATGCTATTCATCCGGTTGCGGGTCGTATGCCGGGCCATATGAATGTTTTATTAGCCGAATCAAATGTTGATTATGGTAAAATGGTAGAGATGGATGAAATCAATTCAGAATTCGAACAAACAGATGTTGTACTAGTTGTTGGTGCAAATGACGTGGTAAATCCTGCTGCTAAAACAGATCCAAGTTCGCCAATTTATGGCATGCCAATTTTAGATGTTGAAAAAGCGAAGCACATTATTGTAAACAAACGCTCTATGAGTGCTGGATATGCTGGCATTGAGAACTTATTGTTTTACAATCCAAAAACAAGTATGTTTTTTGGAGATGCAAAAAAAGCATTGACAGATTTAGTAGCAGAATTAAAAACAATGTAATAATAGGAAAGTATTTCTAACAACAAATTCTTGCCTTAAGCAAGAATTTGTTGTTTATAGCCAATTATAAATTTGAAAAAACTATTTTTTTTATTTTTTATCTTACAAAATACTTTTGTGCTCGCACAAAGTAAGAAGCAAATTTTCTCAGATACCTTGCGTTCTGTTAATATTGATTCGGCTATGGCAATTACTGCAAAAAGAGGATTAAGCATCAATGACTTTACTTCCGTAATGCTCCAAGACACTTTATTTTATGAGGCATTTAAAGCATTAAAAAAATACACTTTTATTGCGGAAAATAAAATTAAGTCTTATAATGAAGCACAAAAACAAACCGGAAAAATTTATCGAAAAATAAAACATGTAAACGACGGGCTTCATTATCATCAAGAACTGATTGAAAAAAAAGACAGCGGTCTGGTGATAAAATATAATGGCGAATTTGATCTATTCACCGTTCGTATGTTTTCATATATTTTTATGAATGAAAAAAACACCGATTTTTTAGCAGATAAAAAAGTAACTAGAAAAGAATCGGATGAAGAAGCGTACAAAGAAAAATTAAAAACCTTACTATTTACACCAGGCAAGCCCGTATATGGCGTGCCATTGATAAGTGATAAAACAGCCATTTTTAGTCCCGAACTAGCAAAGTATTACCAGTACAGCTTTTATTATGCAACTTACCAAGGCGATATACCGGTTTATTATTTCAAATGTAAATTAAAAGAGGACATTAGCTGGTGGAACAAAGACGATACGATGATCAAAGAGCTCACCACTATTTTTGATGCCAAAAACATGAAAATTTTAGGGAGGTATATCGACCTAGCATACGCCTCCATTCCTTTCGATTTTCATGTAAAAATGAATATTGAATTGAGTTATTTAAATGAGGAAATACTAGTTCCTACCCACATTTCTTATGATGGTGACTGGGATATACCATTTAAAAAAAGAGAAATCTGTACCTTTGACATTAAACATTATAACTTTAACTAATGATTCGTAAAGAAACCATTGATAAAATTTTTGAAATAGCGGCTATCGAAGAGGTGGTCGGCGATTTTGTGAATTTAAAAAAGCGTGGTGCGAATTTATTAGGCAACTGCCCATTTCATAATGAAAAAACACCTTCGTTTACAGTTTCACCAACGAAAGGAATTTATAAATGTTTTGGATGTGGCAAGGCGGGCAACTCGGTTAACTTTATCATGGAGCATGAAAAACTAACCTATCCAGATGCATTAAGACAATTAGCCAAAAAATATAATATTGCTATCGAAGAAGATGAAACCATTTCGGATCTAGATAGAGAAAAATATAATCACCGCGAAAGTTTAATGTTGACTTCTGATTTTGCAAAGAAATTTTTTGCAGATACACTATGGAATACGGAGTATGGCCAAACAGTTGGTTTAACTTATTTTAAAGAGCGCGCTTTTAGAGAAGATATTGTAAAGAAATTCGAACTAGGGTTTAGCCCACAAGAATGGTCTGGCTTAACCGATGCAGCTAAAAAAGAGGGATTCGACGAACGCTATTTAATCGAAACAGGGCTGAGTATTTTTAACGAAGAAAAAAAATCTGTTTACGATCGTTTTCGTAATCGAGTGATGTTCCCCATTCATAATATTACCGGAAGAGTGATTGCTTTTGGTGGAAGAATTTTAGCAACAAACCCGAATAGTCCAAAATATGTTAATTCGCCCGAAAGCGAAATATACCACAAGAGCCATGTGCTTTATGGAATTTATTTTGCCAAAAAAGCGATTCGAGAATTTGATAATTGTTTTTTAGTAGAGGGTTATACCGATGTTGTTTCTTTACATCAATCGGGTATCGAAAATGTAGTCGCATCTTCTGGCACTTCTTTAACCACCGAACAAATTAGGTTAATTGGAAGGTTCACTAAAAATATTACCATCCTCTACGATGGAGACCCTGCAGGTATCAAGGCTTCTCTAAGGGGAATTGATATGATTTTAGAAGAGGGCTTAAATGTTAAAATTGTTTTATTCCCAGATGGGCACGATCCAGATTCTTATGTGCGCGAAGTAGGCGGTAATGCATTTCAAGAATATGTTTTGAAAACGCAGTCCGACTTTATTGTTTTCAAAACCAATTTATTATTAGCCGATATCCATAATGATC
>CANJWU010000010.1 GCA_947478655.1 Sphingobacteriales bacterium
ATGAAGTCTAATTGTGCATCTGTTATATTGTAACGCATCATACCTGATAGCTTTACAATAGCATTTGCTGTCTCGTCAGATTTCTTGAGCGCTAAGGAATAGATACTATTTAAAGTATTGAATAAAAAGTGAGGGTTAATTTGAGATTTTAAATATGCTAGTTCAGCTGCTAATTTTTCTTTTTCAGTTTGTTTGTATCTACTTTGTAATTTTATGGCAACGGCAATTACAAACACAGAAATAAATAAAAATAAATCATCTTCCCAATGTCCAGGCCCATGGTTCCTTTTACCTTCTGGTTCTCGAAATTCTCTACTTTCAGGAGTTAATGCTTTGTTTTTTATTTCTTCTTTGTTTAAAGTGATAAATTCATTATTTGGTCCATGACGATGTGGAGGATGGCTACCTTTTGTTTCTACAATAATTGGCGGAATGATTGTAATAATTGCACTTAAAATAAAGAAAAGAAAAAATGTCAAGTATTTTCTTGAAAAGAATTTCGGAATTAAAAAGTAATAGCTGAAATAAAAAAATATGGTTAATAACCCATTTGCAATTAGATTTTTTAAAAGCATAAAATCTAATTCGTCCATTTTTTGTTGTCCTGGAAATGGATATGGTTTTAGTAAAAATGGAGCCAACATAAAAATACAAATACAAACAATTTGTATCCAGAGTGACTTTCTTGAATTATTGATCATCTTTAAATTTAAAAGAAAAGATGAACGATTCGAAGTTGAAGTTTAATTTTGAGATAAATCCTTGTTATTTGTAGTTATTAGTGATTTTATTGACGAATAATACGCCCATCTGCCATCTCAATTATCCTTTTGGTATTGGCCGCAAAGCTTTGGTCGTGGGTTACAATCAATAATGTTTGATGGTATACTTCTGCTAGCTCTTTAAAAATATCAAATACAATTAAACTGTTTTTGTTGTCCAGATTTCCGGTAGGTTCGTCGCCCATAATAATTAGCGGATCGTTGATTAAGGAGCGAGCAATGGATACTCTTTGTTTTTGTCCACCCGATAATTGATTCGCTTTTTTTAAAGCTTCATTTTCAATACCCAACATCTTAAGTTTTTCCATGGCACGATGCTCCACTTCTTCTCTGCTATATTTATTTAATTTCAGACCGGGTAACATTACATTTTCTAAAACATTAAATTCATTTAATAAATAATGAAATTGAAAAACAAATCCAATGTATTCATTTCTAACAATGGCTAATTCGCTTTCTTTTTTATTTCTCATTAATTCACCGTTGATAAATAGATCTCCTTGATACTCGGTATCCATAGTAGATAGGATATACAACAAAGTGGATTTACCGCAGCCCGACTTTCCAATCACAGATACAAATTCCCCTTTTTTAATTTCAAAAGTGATGTCTGATAAAATTTTTACATCTACCGGATCGTGAAAACTTTTTTGAATGTCTTTGGCTGATAAAATTATTTCTGACATGTTATTTACCTCTAATGATCGTGACAGGGTCTATTTTACTTGCTTTTCTGGCAGGGAAAAAACCGGCCATATAAGTAGTGACTAAGGAAAATACGATACCAATAATATAAAATAAGGGTTTATAATTAACCGGAAAAGTTTTAATGGTTGGCAGCGAAGCGGTGTTGAATGGAATATTATCAATGATAACAGAAAATCCAAAACCAAAAAGCAGGCCTAACAGACCTCCAAAAATACCAATGCTCAAAGCAATATAAATAAATATTTTTTTTACATCCGAACCAGAAAAACCTGTAGCTTTTAAAATGGCAATCGTATCCATTTTTTCGTAAATCAACATGTTTAGGATATTGTATATTCCAAATCCTGCAACGATAAGCAATACCACACCTACCGAATAGGATATAATAGTTCTCACGGTGCTGCCAGTTTCAAATTGTGAATTAGCCGTTTGTATATCTTCTGCATCGCAATCAAAAAGTAAAGCGTATTCTTTGGCAATTTTTGGCGCTTGCTTAATATCTTTTAGTTTAACTTGTATATCGGTTAAGTAATTATTCGACTTGCCCATTAATTTTTGAGCAGTAGCCACCGAGGTATAGCTTTGCACTAAATCTAAATCTTTTAGACCCGATTGAAAAACACCTACCACCTTTAAGCGCATTAAATTACCATCGGTTGTATTTATTTGGACTACATCGCCAATGTTCGCCATGAGTTTTTCGGCGAGTCCTTTACCGAGTATAATACTGTTAGGGACATTTTTTAAATCAATGGCTTTGCCTGCAGTTACATAGTCTTTAAAAGAAAATAATTTGCTTTCTGCAGCTACTTCAATCCCATTAATGCTTCCAGTGATAGCTAAAGTGCCATAAGTAAAAAATACTTGCGCGTTTATTTTTGGCGCATAGCCTAATATGCGGGGGTCTTTGTCTAAGGTTTCGAATATAGCAACTGTATTATAAATAGATTGACGACTACTGCTCGATTTAATCGAATTGATAAAATTGTAGCTGTCTTTATACTCATTGCTTAAATTGATAACCTGTTTTTTGCTTGGTTTAACTTCGTGATAAATACGAACATGCGCAGTTCTATTTAAAATCAAACCATCTAACAAATCATTTAAACCGTTCATAAAACTAAGAAGTGTTACAAACATGGAAATACTGAAAGTCACACCTATGGCAGCTACTAGCGTTTGCTTCCATCTGGCAAGCAATAGTTCTTTGGCTATTTTTACTAATAGATTTGACATTTATTTTAAAGGTTTTAAAATAATATCTCCTTTTTTCAAACCAGCAAGTACTTCTACTTTATCGTAATCTTTTAATCCTGTTTGAATGCTAATGATGTTTTTATTTGCAAGCACCACTTGGCTATCGTTTAGCATAAAATTTCGGGGAATCAATAAAACATTCGATTTTTTTTGAATAACAATATTGGCTTCGCTAGTTAAATTGGGATATAAATTAGCTGGTTGCGAAATCAAATCGGCTTCTACATCAAAAGATTTTGATCTTTCATTCATGATAGGATTTATTTTTTTGATGACGGCTTCGAACACTTTGCCTTTATAGCTATCCAGTTTATAAAACAGGTGTTGACCTATGCGAATATTGCTTATATCATACTCATCTACCTGCAGTGCTAAAATAAATTTTCCGGCTGCACCTATAACAGCTATAGGGCTTTGTGGGTTTATTAATTCTCCTTTTTCTTTCAGAATACTAAATACTTTGCCATTGAGCTCACTCCTAATTTCAAAATCATTTTGTAAACTTTCGCTAATGGCTAAGTTATTTTTTGCTTGTTGATCGGCTAATTTTAATTGTTTTTTTAAATCTTGGTATTTTAATAATGCAGAAGTGTAATTATTTTTAGAATTTTTATAATTTAATTCTTTTTGTTCTAATTCTATTTGACTTCCGGCTTGTTGCAACCAGAGGTTTTGTTGTCTGGTATATACTAAAGAATCAAGGCGCAATTTATTTTTTGCATTTTCAATGGTAGCCAATAAATCTTTTAATTTATTTTGATTAGATTTTAGTTCATTAAAGTCGGAAAGTAATTTTGCATTGTTTGTGCTGAGTGTTGCGTTTTCGCTTTTTATTTTTAAAATCACTTGATTTTTTTTCACTGTTTGCCCGGCCTCCACTAAAATTTCGGAAAGCGTACCAGTCACTTTTGCATATACTTGATATTGCTGATCACTTTTAATGCTTCCGGAAGCATATACCGATTCAGAGATAGCAGATTCGATTACTTCCGTACTTTCTTGTTTTTGAGCACAAGACATAAAAAGTGTGCTACATAGGAATAGGAAAATATACGCTGATTGGGTTTTCATGGTAGTATATTTATAGCTTGATTTAACGGTAAATTTAATCATTATATAATTTAGATTATTTATAAATTATTATCTTTGAGTACATTAAAATAGAGCATGAGCAATAACGATATTTTTAAAAAATTAAGAGTGGCGCTGCAGCTCAGAAACGATCAAATTATCGAAATTCTGAGTTTGGTTAATTTCAGAATTACCCCAACAGAATTATCCGCTTTTTTTAGAGCCGAAGATCACCCCAATTTCAAGCCTTGTGGAGATCAAATTTTAAGGAATTTTTTAAATGGCTTGATCATACATAAAAGAGGTCCGATGGAGAATCCAGCGGAATCAACAGAAACTAAAAAACTATAATTATGGTATTTATTATTTTAGGCGCTATTGTATTATTGATAGGCCGTTCATTTTTAGCAAAGAATCCGCAATTTGGAAAATCACAATCAGTGGTTTATTTTTCGGCAGGAGTATTATTTTTATTAGGCTTAAGCACCTCTGTGTTTAAAATGATTGATGCCGGTCAGGTTGGCGTGCAATCTATGTTTGGAAAAGTAAGTCAATCAACTTTACCTAGTGGAATGAATGTAATTAATCCATTAATGGATGTTACCTTGTTTGATATTAAAACGCAAAACTATACCATGTCTGGCGTGCACGACGAAGGCGATAAAAGTGGTGATGACGCGATCAGGGTTTTAACAGCCGATGGTTTAGAGGTGGTGGTAGATTTAACAGTTTTATTTAAAATTTTACCTTCAGAAGCACCCCGAATTTTACAAGAAATAGGACCTAATTATTTAGATAAAATTGTTAGACCCATTACTAGAACTAAAATTAGAGATAATGCTGTTTATTATGATGCGGTTGCATTGTACTCCACTAAGAGAGATGAATTTCAATCACGCATTTATAATAGTATTGCTTCCGATTTTAAAAAGAGAGGCTTGGTATTAGAGCAATTATTGGTAAGAAACATTACCCTGCCGGTATCGGTTAAAGTAACCATTGAATCTAAAATCAATGCAGAACAAGATGCACAAAAAATGCAATTTGTATTACAAAAAGAAAAACAAGAAGCGGAGCGTAAACGAGTAGAAGCGCAAGGTATAGCCGATTACCAAAGAATACTAAGTACTGGTTTAAGCGACAAACAATTGCAGTATGAAATGATTAAAGCACAAAAAGAAATCGCTACCTCGCCCAATACGAAAGTGATTATTATTGGCAATAGTAAAGGAATGCCTATTATGCTTGGAGACAAGTAATAAAATAGGATCAAAAAAAAATAGCCTTGCAATTTTGCAAGGCTATTTTTTTTAGCTTTCCAATTTTTAACCTGCAATAGATACGCCTATTAGTTTTCCTATTCCAAAAGTAATAGCAGCAGCAGCTAATCCAAATAGCACTTGTCTAAATCCAGAATACCAAATATTTTTACCTGTGAATAAAGTAATAGCCGCACCAATTAGAAATAATCCAAATGCACTGGCTATTACACAAACAATTATAGCGGTATAACCAGTCAAGAATAAAAATGGAAGTAAAGGAATAATAGCGCCAATGGCAAAAAGAATAAAGGAATAAACCGCTGCTTCCATGGCAGAACCGTGTAATTCTTCGGGGTTAATTCCCAATTCTTCTTTAATTAATATTTGGTGTGCAAGCGTTTTATCTTGCATAATTTCGTTGGCCATTTCTTTGGCTTGTGCTTCAGGAATTCCTTTAGCCATATAGATTAAAGCCAATTCTCTTTTTTCACCTTCCGGATTATTTTCTAATTCATCCATCTCTAATTCCATTTGGTTTTCGTAAAGTTCTTGCGAACTTTTTACCGAAATCCATTCGCCTAAAGACATTGATAATGCGCCGGCTAATAATCCTGCAATACCTGCTAATGCGACTCCTGCTTGGCTTGCGCTTGCGCCAGCCACACCCATTACTAAACTAAAATTAGACACTAAGCCATCGTTGCCACCTAAAACGGCTGCTCTCAATGCATTACCACCAACCGATCGATGGCGACTTTCGAATTTTGCAACAGAACTTCCAGTAGCTTCTTTTTCTTGCTCTAATAAAGTACGTAATATTTTTACATGGTTTGTTTCCGTTCCAGTTAATGGAATTTGCATACTTCTTTTCGCATTGACTACTGCATTGGCTAATACTTTTTCGGTATCCATTAATATACCCAATACATAATCGTAGCTAAATGTTTTACCTATAAAATTTAAAGTCTTGGCTCTAAACGAAGGGCCAGGAAGTGTTACAGGCCTATGACTATCTAATTGCTCTAAAAAAGCAATGGCATGTCCTGCCTCAATTTCACTCATTTGTTTGAAGACATTTGCAACGGCTACATCAGATTCGTTGGCAGCAAGTTTTGCATATAAATAACTTGCATCGACTTCGGTTTGTATACTTGAATTCTTTATCATCTTTTTTAAATTACAATCTCCTGCTTGTTAGGTCAAAGCTATCATTTTAAAAGCGCTTTTGCTAAGTGCTTCCTTATTATTGATTAAAAACACTTTGTGCGGGTAATGCGGTTTGGTTAAAGTCAAAGAGGGCAGCGTTTTCCCAAGGCGAACCAGTAGTAGACTGCGGGCCTTTAAATGCAACTAGTTCGGCTCCCCAATAGCAAAAGCCAATACCTTTTGGAATACTCGAAATTACTTCTTTCATTTTAAATAAAAAATCTTTTTGACCTAATGCAGTGGCTGGATATGCCGGTAAAATAAGATCGCTGTCGGAACCAAAAATATTATTGGTCCAATCGTTATAACCTAGCGTAAATGGATAGGCTACTTCTGCAAGGAGTATATCTTTTTGAAAATTAGCCGCAAGATTATTCAAGCTAGCATTTAACAAAGCAATATTTTTTCCATGCCATTTTGGATAATAGGAAATGCCCATAATGTCGTAACTAATTGACCTCACTTTTTGAAAAAAATCATTTGCATTTTCGTATCCAGCATAATGGATAATAATTTTACAGTTTGGGTCATTGTTTCTAATCACCTTACTTGCGGTATCTAATATTCCCAAAAATTGTTCTTGATTATTTGTATGCGCCATTGGCCAAAGCAAGCCTGAATTTATTTCATTCCCAATTTGAATATAATCAGGATGAATGGTATTTATAATTTGCTGTGTGTATTGCGCTACGGAGTCTTTTAATGTGGCATAATTTAAATTCTGCCATGCCGCTGGAATTTGCTGTTGCCCTGGATCGGCCCACCAATCGGAATAGTGGACTGTAATCCAAACTTTCAGGCCCATTGCTTTAATTGTTTTAGCAAATGCCGAAACCTCTTTTAGGTCGCAATGCTTACTGCTAGGAGTATGCCACAACCTTAACCTGATGGTATTGCAACCATTTCTTTTTAGAATAGTAATAGCGTCTAAATTAAGACCTTGTTCGTTGTAGAATTTACAGTTTTCGGTTCCTATTTCTGGTAAGGCAGAGCAGTCTGCTCCTTTGATAAAAAATTTACTATTGGTATTTGGCACATTTTCTTCTGTACAAGAAAACAGAAATAACAGTATTGCAACCCAAAATAATTTAGGATTCATTAATTTTTTTCAATTACAAAAGTCAAGTATTTTTTTTCTTTTAAAAATTTCTCTGGATTGATGGCTGCAAATTCTTTCTGCATTTTTTTATCAATGCCATTGCGTAAGTCATTTGTTAAAAAATATAACCATCCTTTTTTATATCTCAGTTTTTCAAATGCAAAATGCTTGAGCGGAATTAAAAACCTTTCGGCATACATATTGATCCATTTAATGGTAGGTAATGCATTTAAGGTGATGTCTTGAAAATAGCTTATTTTCCAGCCTTTTGCAGCAATCTTTTCTTTAAATGTTTCTAAAATTTGCCCCGATTTTTCGATACCAGATGTATCGTGTCTAAAATAATCGACAATAATCCATTGGCCATTTGCTGTAAGTAAATGGTCAACATGTGCAATCGCAGTATCTAGGTCGATGTATTGTAAAGATTCAGAATTAATAATGGTTTCGTATTTGTTTGTTGATTGAAAATCTTCAAACTTAGTATGATAACATTTAACCCCTTTATATTTTTGATCGATGTGATTTTTCTGATTGATATTAGGGGTTAAGGCTTCTACTTTTAAATTATCTGCCGCTAACATGCCAGATAAGCCGCCCATGCCACAACCAACGTCTAAAATTAAGCCATCTTTATTTTTAATTAAATCGATAATATTTTGTGCATATTTTATTTGTGCATCTTCAATGGCCTTGAGCGAAATATCTTCTGCAGCAATGTCTACGTTTTCAAAATAACCATAGTGCAACATATCACTTTTTAACACTTTGCTATAAAGGTAAAGTTCTAAATCGTAGGTAGATTTATCGAATTTTGCATTCGCTTGGTGAAACTGATATGCTTTAAACCATTGTACTGGATTCAATAGGTTCAATAAGGACTTTTTCATTTTTTAAATTTACAACCTACAAAATAGTAATTAATTAAAAATATAACAATTAAGCGGCATTATGGGGTCTTAATGCATGCATTTCGAATTAATTGTTCATAAAACTGAATAATTAATTGGTAGTTAACGATGCCTACTTTTTCGTTAATGCCATGGATTCCTTTTAAAGCGGTTGCATTTAATTGAACAGGTAAAAAGCGATACCTATTTTCAGAAATACCAGTATAGTGTTTTTGATCGGTTGCAGCAATCATTAATGAAGGAGCAACAATGGTATTAAGGAAAACTTCTTTGATGGTTTTGCTAATGTCTTGGTAAGCTTTATTGTTAGTCGGAGAAATACTGGTTGCCGGACTAAAATCTTTACTCATGCTAATTTCGATTCGATCGTCGGCAATGGTATTTTTTAAATAGTCCCGAACAGTTTTGTCGTCATCTCCTGGCAATAGTCTAAAGTTTATAGTGGCTTTGGCAATCATTGGTATAACATTTTCTTTCATTCCGCTTTGTAAAAGCGTAGCCGCCGAAGTGCTCGTAACCAAAGCATTTCCGGTATTGGTTGCTTGGTATTTTTGAATAATTAATTTTTCAAATAACCATTGATTGGCAAAAGCCATTTTGTTTACAAAACTTAATTCGGGCCCAATATCGTTGATAAAAAATTGTACCGGTTCCGAAATTTGAGAAGGCATTGGATTGTTTTTTAATTTCACTAATGCTTCGGAAAGTACCGCTATGGCGTTTTCTTTTTTCGGCATAGAAGAATGGCCGCCATCAACTTTAGCGGTTAGCGTAGCCGTTGCATAACCTTTTTCGGCAATACCTATTAAGGCAGCAGGTGCTTTTAATCCAGGAACAATGCCATCGGTTATCACTAAGCCTTCGTCTAAAATAAATTCGGCTTGTATGTTTCTTTCTCTTAAAATAGTAGCAATGGCTTTCGCCCCCTTATTGCCGCCTAGCTCCTCGTCGTGTCCGAAAGCCATGATGATACTGCGTTCGGGCTCGAAACCTTTATTCAATAGTTTTTCAACAGATTCTAAAATAGCAATCACCGCTACTTTATCATCTAAGCTCCCTCTGCCATGTATAAATTTTTCAGAAATAAATCCACTAAATGCAGGGTATTCCCATTGTTTAAGACTGGCTTCTTCTACCGGCACCACATCGTAATGCCCCATTAATATAATAGGTGGAAGGCTATCAGATTTTCCTTTCCATTCAATTAATAAGCTATACTTATTTACAATTTCAAAGTTTAATTGGCTAGCAATTGTTGGATAGGTTTTTTTAACAAAATCAATAAATTGAATAAATGCTTGTGGTTTAAATTGTAAACTGTCATCGTATGAAATCGTTTCGATGCGAATGGCTTGCGCTAAATGTTCGTTTGCATTTTTATCAAATTTATTTTTAGCAATTGTTTGTACGGCTATTTGTTTTGTTTTTAATAACCAGGTTTTGGCTAAAACCACTAGCAATAAAACAGCAATGGCTATTAAAAAATATTTTACGAAAGCTTTCATCAAGAATTTATTTTTTGTTAACAATAAATTTGAAATAGACGAGGTGTAATAGCATGAAAACAAACAAGGCTATCATCCAATGGGCCAGGTAATCGCCATGGTCGGTATAATAAGTAATTTCTTCGTTTAAATTAATAGCCGCCGCTATACTGGTAGCTTCCCACCATTTACTAGCTTGTATAACATCGCCTCTTTGATCTATAAAACTGGATATACCGGTGTTGGCAGATCTGGCAATACTTCTTCTGTTTTCAATGGCCCTCAACTTTGCATATATAGCATGTTGTTTATGTCCATCGGTATTTCCCCACCAACCGTCGTTGGTTATAATGGCAATAAATTGCGCACCTTGTTTCACAAAGTTGGCGCAGTGTTCGCCGTAAACGCTTTCGTAACAAATTACGGTAGCGGCACCAATGCCTGCGCTATTATATAAAACTGAAGGTGTTTTTTGTGTACCTAAACTACCAAACGATCCGCCTAATTTTAAAGCAAAGGGCTCTAAAAATTTTAATAATTTAGGGTAGGGCATTTGCTCCACGCCGGCCACTAATTTTGATTTATGGTATTTTTGAATTGCCGAACCATTTTCGATGAGCAATGCGGTATTGAAAATATCGTAACAACACTGCCCATTACTAAACGCTCTAGCTGTAGGTGTTTGAGCCGATGCATAAGTTAAATAGGTACTCGCACCGGTAATCAATACTGCATTTTTATAAGCACTTAAAAAATCTTTAGCTTGAATTATTTTTGGATCATTTGCTAATTGCTCTTCTGCAATTGTATTGGCTAATGCAGTTTCTGGCCAAATAATAAATTCTGTATTTTTTTTAGCGCTTGCGGCCGAAAGTTGCAAGAGTTTTTGCATTTGCTCGTTTTCGCTACTTGCCGAAAACTTTTCGTTGTAAGGGTCAATATTTGGTTGTACTACTACTACATGACAAGGATTAATTTGTTCATTGTAATTGCTATAAATAATTTTTGAAATTATAATTGGGATGATTATAAGGGCCATTGCTGGCGCAAACACTTTTAGATTTACATTTTTCCATTCGATTTTTTGAAGCGCTAAATACAGCAATGCATTTACCGTAAGCACCCAAATAGAACCACCAAAAACACCAGTGTATTCGTACCATTGCACCCAAGTGCTGCTGCTTGCAAAGGCATTGCCTAGGGTAAACCAAGGCCAAGATAAATCCCAGTGCATATGAAAATACTCCATGCTAATCCAAGCCGCAACGAAAGCAATTAATGCTGTTTTTTGACTAGTTATTTGCAGCATTTTTTTGTAGAAAATAAATGGCAGCGTCATCAAAAATGCATTTAACAAAACCGCAATAATCATTCCTACAGCAGAGGCATTCCAAATCCAATAGCTACTAGCCAAATTAAAAAGGGCAAAGCCTAAATAGCCATAGTAAAATAAAGTATTACCCGATTTTTTTTTCGTTTCTGTTGTTTCTTTTTGAAAACAGGCATCAACTAAATAAAAGGCAGGAATAAATGCAATAAATAAAAATGCATTCAATCCAATGGGTGGCCATGCTAAAAAAAGTAAGCTTGCAAATAAGATGCTATAAGTTATTTTCATTTTATTTTCCGGCTATACATATCACAAATTCTCCTTTTGCAATGTGGGTAGTATAATATTCAATTACCTCCAAAACAGTACCTCTGGTTGTTTCTTCGTAAATTTTAGTTAATTCTCTAGATACACTGATGATTCGATCCTCTCCAAAATAAGTTTTAAAATCGGCTAAAGTTTTCATTAATCGGTGCGGAGATTCGTAAATAATAAAAGTGCAATTGAGCGTTGCTAATTCTTTAAACTTTGTTTGTCTTCCTTTTTTCACCGGTAAAAATCCTTCAAAACAAAATCGATCGCAAGGTAAACCCGAGTTTACTAAAGCAGGCACAAAAGCAGTAGCGCCGGGCAAGGTTTCTACTTTTAAATTTTCTTTAATGCATTCGCGTACCAATAAAAATCCAGGATCAGAAATGGCAGGAGTGCCTGCATCGCTCACCAATGCAATTTGCTTGCCTTCTTTTAAGAATTTGATAATTTCTGCCAATGCATGGTGTTCGTTGTGCTGGTGATGAGCAAATAATTTTTTATCAATATTTAAATGCCTCAATAATTGGCCTGCGGTACGGGTATCTTCGGCTAAAATATAGTCCGATTCGCTTAATACGCGAATGGCTCTTAATGTAATATCTTCTAAGTTGCCAATGGGTGTTGGCACTAAGGTTAACTTTCCTTCCATGCTTGTTGCTTGTTTCAATATTTCTATCTTTGTATAAAAGATAAATAATATGTTGCAAGTTAATTATATCCGCGAAAATAGGGAAGAAGTAATTGCAGGTTTAACGAAGAAAAATTTCAAGCAGTTAGCCTTAATTGATCAAATTATTCAGTTTGATGAACAAAGAAGAGCCTTGCAAGTAAGTTCCGATACGCTAGCTGCAGAAGCCAATGCCATTGCCAAACAAATTGGAGAATTGATGAAAACTGGGCAGAAAGAGGCAGCGGAAGACTTGAAACAACGTTCTGTAGCAATCAAAGACCAAAGCAAAGCGCAATTAGAAACACTTGCAAGCATAGAAACTAATATATATGAGGCATTGGTGCAATTACCAAATTTACCACATGCTTCTGTGCCGGCAGGAATTACACCCGAAGAAAACGAAGTGGTATATACTTGGGGAGCTATTCCGGTATTACCCGAAAATGCAAAACCACATTGGGAATTAGCAGCCGATTACGATATCATCGATTTTGAATTAGGCGTAAAAATAACGGGAGCTGGATTTCCTGTTTACAAAGGAAAAGGAGCCAGATTACAAAGAGCATTAATCAATTTCTTTTTAGATGAAGCAGCAGCAGCTGGTTACAAAGAAATGCAACCACCCATTGTTGTGAATGCCGCTTCTGGTTTTGCAACAGGTCAATTACCAGATAAAGAAGGCCAGATGTATTATGTGGGCATAGATGATTTGTATTTAATTCCTACAGCCGAAGTGCCTTTGACTAATTTATACCGTGATGTAATTTTAAAAGAAGAAGAATTGCCTGTCATGAATACCGCATACACACCTTGTTTCAGAAGAGAAGCAGGATCGTATGGCGCGCATGTGCGTGGCTTAAATCGTTTACATCAATTTGATAAAATTGAAATTGTGCAAATTGCAAACCCTGCACATTCTTATCAAATTTTAGAAGAAATGGTAAAACATGTACAAGGTATTTTAGAAAAATTAGAACTGCCTTATCGCATTTTAAGATTATGCGGCGGCGATATGAGTTTCGCTTCTGCTTTAACATACGATTTCGAAACTTATTCTACTGCGCAAGGCAGATGGCTTGAAGTGAGCTCTACCTCTAACTTTGAGACCTTTCAATCAAACCGATTGAAATGCAGATTCAAAGGGAAAGATGGAAAAAATCAATTAGTGCATACCTTAAATGGC